>NZ_AZND01000087.1:0-13955 GCF_000576205.1 Methylibium sp. T29
GGGCCAGGTTATCGCCGAGATCCAGCAGTTGCCCCACAAGCCGCTGCACTTTTCCGACGATGTGCTCTTCGCCAAGATCAGTGGCCGCCACCCGGGCTTCGTCCAGGACAAAGCGGTGCGCGTGGACGATCTCTCGGTCGGGCTTAGGCTTGTACAGCTCGCGAATCGGGACTCGAATCAGGTTGCGACCCACGCGGGTGCAGCCGGAAAACGTCCATTGCCCGCGGTAGGACGGGTTGATGTCGCCATAGCGGTTGGGTGTTGCCCTGTAGAAGGCATTCTGCTCGTAGCGCTCAAGGAACCGGTCGCCGAGGTGGACGACGCCGCCGGCCAGCATTGCGTTGGCTCTAGCGCGCGTCATCGGCCATCTAGCCCTGGCCAGATCAGGACGTCGGCGCGCTGCTCGGCGCACAGCTCGCAGGACACGGCGGTCACGGTTGCCCAGACCTGGAGGTACAACCCGTCGTCGTCTTCCTGGATGTCGACCTCGCACCATCCACCATCCGCGTTGATAGAGACGTGCGATTGCCCGTTCATCAGGCTCGGACTTCCGGGGCATCGTCGACGGGGCCGCCATAGTAGAACGACCGCACGCCAACAGCGCCACGCATCCACAGGTACCGCCGGAGGTGCTCGTTGGACATGCGCCAACTGACGTTCCGTTGGGCCTCCCAGTAATATTCCATGGAGACCTCGCCTTCAGCGATTCCGAACTCAGGCAACCCGAGGTCGTCGTACACGAGACGCTGCTCGTCGTTGCCCAGGCAGCGCGGTGTCAACCCCAATGCCATCCAGACCTTCTCAGACAGGCTAAAGGTGTAGAAGGAACCGTCGCCCCAAGACGCGACCACGTAGTCGTATCCGGACAGATCCGGCGCGAAGTTCACCGACTGGCCTTTTCCGCCGAGCGTGGGAACCGAATACGCGACAACGCCGCCCGCCGCCTCATCCAAGACACCAAGCTCGTCGGCCTTGTCCTCGGGGACTACAGCCATCTGGAAATGCACGACCTCGGTGGGCCGCTGTTGCTCATCCGTCTCGAACATTGCGCTCACCTCGATCCGAAGCGTCGGCTCCAGGCCGACTGGGGCCAGAAGCTCGCGGAGCTTCGCCGGGACGAGATGGCCAGGGATGGGAAAAGCGGAGAGGTAGTCTCTGGGCATGTCGGCAGGATAGACCAGGCATGGCGCGATGCGAAAGAACTCAACCCGGCAATCCACATGAGCTGACCATCCAGCAGCACCTGATGCCAAGCCGGACCATCGAGCGGTCCTGCGGCCGCGACGGGCTTGTGCATGCGCGCTTCCTTGAAGAGGATATTGATCGCCAACTTAAGCCGGGCAAACCTCTCTTCTGCACGATGAGGTCGTGGGACCAGAAATCTAAGTCCGGCCTGGGCAAGTTATCGAGGACAGAACCAAGCGATCGTCCACCGCCTCACCGAACAGTCACTGTCTAGTTTGAGCTCCGACATGCACCGTCCGATGACAGAGATGTATCTCCTCTGGCGACTCCGTTGCCTTCGCGCCCGTGACCCGCTGTCAGACTTGCAGATCAACATCATGGCGGGAGAACGCGACCTGACCCTTGATGCACAGGAGCGATTGGAAAGAAGGGCGGAGTTATGTTTCTCAAGCCCCATGGGTCACTACCGGGTCGGATGGCCGCCGGCATGGACCGGCTCATCTCCATTGACCGAGAGTGGGTGCGAGGTGCGCATGCTATGCGCTGGGGAGTGTTCAGCGCCACCAACGGGCTGGAGTTTCTAGTTCCGGACGCCGTCATCGACGAACCGATCCTGCCAGTGGCACCAGGTATCTGCTTGGCCGCCGGCGCCATCGACTGCGAGCTGACCTTGGACGAAGTAGCTCGGGTGAATCGCGATGCCACGCGGGTGGCCAGCAGGTACTGGTTTGCGCATGACGTCGGCCGTTGCCCGGTACGACGAGCAACGGCTCGTTGAACGGCGTTACGCCGCGTTAGGCTCCAGCTTCGCGCGAAGCTTGCGCGTCGACTCGCCCCTCAAGTTCAAGGCGGTGCGAGGTGTGCACGAATCGGTGCAGCGTGGCGTCGGGAATGGTCTGATCGGGAAGGAGCCCATGCCATTTGTCCACGAGGTACTGGCTCGCGATCAGCAGCGATCCGCAGTTCTGGCGGCTGTCGATGACGTCGAGCAGTAGCTGCGCCGCAATGGTCGTCATGTCGCAGATGCAGAAATCGTCAAGGATCAGCAAGTTCAACTTCGTGAGCCCTAGTTTCAGCTTTCGAAGCGTTCCGTCGTGCTGCGCATCGGTAATCTGGTCGTACAACTCGCGAATCCGATGGAACTGCACCGTCAGGCCCCGACGACATGCCTGGTTGCCCATGGCGCACCCGATCCAGGGCTGCCCACCCCGGTGGGTCCGATGATGAGCAGGCCCTGGTGCCTGGTGATCCAGGCGCAGCTTGCGAGCGATGCCATCTGAGACTTGCCCAAGCCTCGACTGGCCAGCGTCGAACGCGTTCAGTGGGCCATGTCGTCGCAAGCGGCCAGCAGAGGCAGAGGTCCGCATGACCGCAACCGCTGCCGTGCCGACAGCAGGCGCGCCGCTGTGGACGGCCAACTGCGGACTTGTCGCCACTTCTCGGCGCAGATGACTTGATGCCTTCGCGCATTCGAGCGGTACTGGTGCCGCCGCGGCCGTCGCGGCGCCACACCAGGAGAAGCTCGTGCCCAAGACCCCGTCCCGCTCCGCCAAGGCCTCCCCGCGCGCGCGCACAACCAAGCCCGCCGCCCGTGCAGCCGCCACGTCCCCCGCTCGCGCTGCACGCCGGTCGACGCCTCCACCCGCTCCCCCGGCCGCCGAGATCCCCGGCACCAAGCAATCCCGCCTGATCGCCCTGCTCCGCTCGGCCTCCGGCGCCACCCTGCCGCAGATGACCGAGCTGACCGGCTGGCAGCCCCACACCGTGCGCGGCACGATCAGCGGCGTGCTGCGCAAGAAGCTCGGCTTGTCGGTGGCCTGCGAGGCCAGCGACGCCGGCGTGCGGATCTACCGCATCGTCGAGGCATGAGCTCACTTGTTGCCGAGCTAGCCACCCTCGCCTCGCTGTCCCGCCCGCAACTGGCCGATCGGTGGCTCCAGGCGTTCGGTTACCCGGCACCCAAGGGCTCACGGGCCAGATGCTGGCCCTGGCCCTGGGCTGGCAGCTGCAGATGGCCGAGCGACTCGGCACCAGCGCTCCTGACCGCCTCCTGAGGTCCCTGCGGCGATCTGCCGGGCCCTCCTCATCTACCGTGGCTCCTGGCACCCGGCTGCTGCGCGAGTGGCAGGGCCGGACCCATCAGGTGACGGTGCTGTCCTCGGGCTACGAGTGGAACGGCCAGACCTACCGCAGCCTCTCGGCCATCGCCCGGTCCATCACCGGCACGGCCTGGTCAGGCCCTCTCTTCTTCGGGCTGCGCCGGTGAGCCTGAGCTGCGCGATCTACACCCGCAAGTCGTCCGAGGAGGGGCTGGAACAGTCCTTCAACTCACTGGATGCCCAGCGGGAGGCCAGCGAGGCGTTCATCCTGAGCCAGAAGGCGCAGGGCTGGAAGGCCTCTCGGACGGTCTACGACGATGGGGCTACTCCGGCGGGAACATGAACCGCCCGGCCCTGCAGCGGTTGCTGGCCGATGTGGCGGCCGGCCGGGTGCAGATCGTGGTGGTCTACAAGGTCGATCGGCTGACCCGCTCGCTGGCGGACTTTGCGAAGCTGGTGGAGCAGTTCGACGCCCACGGGGTGTCGTTCGTGTCGGTGACCCAGCAGTTCAACACCACCAGCTCGATGGGGCGGCTGACCTTGAACGTACTGCTGTCCTTCGCTCAGTTCGAGCGGGAGGTCACCGGCGAGCGGATCCGGGACAAGATCGCCGCCTCCAAGCGCAAGGGGCTGTGGATGGGCGGGATCGCCCCGATCGGCTACCGACCGCACGAGCGGTCCTTGGCGATCGAGGAGGTGCAGGCGGAGCGGGTGCGGGCCATCTACCGCCTGTATCTGGAGCTGGGCTGCGTGAGTCGCCTGAAGCGGGAGATCGATGCCCGGGCGTGGCGCACGCCACCGCGGGCGACGCAGCGGGAAGGCGCGACCGGCGATCGACCGTTCAGCCGGGGCCACCTGTACCGGATCCTGAGCAACCCGGTCTACCGGGGCCAGATCGTGCACAAGGGGCAGGTGTTCGAGGGCCATCACCCGGCGATCGTGGATCAGGCGGTCTGGCAGGCCGTACAGGATGGCTTGGCGAGCAACCGGCAGGGACAGAGGGTTCGGCGGGGGGCAAAGGACGCCAGCCTGCTGGCCGGGTTGGTGTTCGGCTCGAGCGGGGATCGGCTGACGCCGAGCCATGCCGCCAAGGGGCAGAAGCGATACCGCTACTACGTTGGGAAGGGTGGGGAGGAGACGCTGCGCATTCCGGCGCCGGAGCTGGAGCGTGGCGTCGTGGGTTGCTTGGCGAGGTTCCTGCAGGACGAGGGCCGGGTGATCGACGCCCTCACCGGGACGGGCGATGCGACGGCGGTCCAAGGGGCGCTACGGCAGGCGAAGGAGGCGGCGGGCGAGCTGCAGCAGGTGAAGCCGCGGATCGAGACGGTTCAGCGCTTGGTCGAGAGGATCGCGGTCAGCCTGGACCAGCTGCGGATCACGTTGAAGGCCGGTGGGCTGCCGGGGATGGTCCAGACGACCATCGAGGCGCCCGTGCAGCTGAAGCGCTGTGGGATGGCGATGCGGCTGATCGTGGGGAACGGCTCGGCGCCCAGGGCTCGCCAGGCCGATGGCAAGCTGATCGGATTGATCGCGAAGGCGCAAGGGTGGTTCGCGCTGCTGGCGTCGGGGCGATGCAGCACCGTGGCGGAGGTCGCCAAGCAGGCGCAGATCTCGCCGTCGTACGTGACGCGGGTGATCTATCTGGCCTTCCTGGCGCCGGACATCGTGGAGGCCATCGCGACGGGGGAAGGTCCGCTGGAGCTGTCCGCCGATCGGCTGACGCGGATGGGGCCGCTGCCGATGGACTGGGAAGAACAGCGGGCGCTGCTTGGCATGGGCTGAGCTAGCCAGCGCCACGGTCACGGCCCCGCGGTGCGGGGCCGTGCTTCTTGCGGGCACGATGGTCGGTGGGATATTCGTACCACCGCGGCGGGCCACTGAGAAAGCCGGCCTGAGGGACGCGGTGATGGCCCTGGCGCGGGCGTCCAGAGAATGCCCATCCGGCCCGGAGGCCGCACGGCGCGGGCCTTCGGCAAAAAAAGCCCGCGGCATGCGCGGGCTTGGACTACTTGGCGGAGAGGGAGGGATTCGAACCCTCGGTACGGGGATACCGTACGCCTGATTTCGAGTCAGGTACATTCGACCACTCTGCCACCTCTCCGGAAAACTGTGGTCTCGCTATCGCTAGCGAAGCCACGAATTGTAGCTCAGGCCACCAGCCTTTCGAGCCCACCGAGGTAGGGCCGCAGCGCCGCCGGGATCGTGATGCTGCCGTCGGCATTCTGGCCGTTCTCCAGCACCGCCACCAGCGCACGGCCGACGGCCAGGCCCGAGCCATTGAGGGTGTGCACCAGTTCGTTCTTGCCCTGCGCCGTCTTGTAGCGGGTCTGCATGCGGCGCGCCTGGAAGGCCTCGCAGTTGGAGCAGGAACTGATCTCGCGGTAGGTGTTCTGCGCCGGCAGCCAGACCTCAAGATCGTAGGTCTTGGCCGCACCGAAGCCCATGTCGCCGGTGCACAGCGTGATCACACGGTAAGGCAGCTCGAGCTTCTGCAGCACCGCCTCGGCGTGGCCCACCATCGCCTCGAGCGCGGCGTCGCTCTGCTCGGCGGTGGTGATCTGCACCATCTCGACCTTGTCGAACTGGTGCTGGCGGATCATGCCGCGCGTGTCGCGGCCGGCGCTGCCGGCCTCGGAGCGGAAGCAAGGGCTGTGGGCCGTGAGCTTGATCGGCAGCTGGTCGGCGGCCAGCACCTGCTCGCGTACGCTGTTGGTCAGCGAGATCTCCGACGTGGAGATCAGGTACTGCGTGGTGGCTTCGTCGTCGTCACCGCCGCGCGTGACCCAGAACATGTCGGCCTCGAACTTGGGCAACTGGCCCGTGCCCTCGAGCACCTCGCGGTTCACGATGTAGGGCGTGTAGCACTCGGCGTACCCGTGTTCCTGCGTCTGCACATCGAGCATGAACTGCGCGAGCGCACGGTGCAGCCGGGCCACCGGCCCGCGCAGAAAGCTGAAGCGTGCGCCGGACAGCTTGGCCCCGGTCTCGAAATCGAGCCCGAGCGGTGCGCCGAGGTCCACGTGGTCCTTCGGCGCGAAGTCCAGCGCGCGCGGCTGGCCCCAGCGGCGCACCTCGACGTTGGCGTGCTCGTCGGCACCGACCGGCACGCCGGCCTGCGGCAGGTTGGGCAACGCCATCAGCAGCGCGTTGAGCTCGCTCTGGATCACCTCCAGCCGCTCGGCGCTGGCCTTGAGCCCGTCGCCGATGCCGCCCACCTCGGCCATCACCGCCGCCGTGTCCTCGCCCTTGGCCTTGAGCTGGCCGATCTGCTTGGACAGGCTGTTGCGTCGTGCCTGCAGCTCCTCGGTACGGGTCTGGATGGCCTTGCGCTCGGCCTCGAGCGCGGTGAAGCGCTCCACGTCCAGGAAGGGCTGTGGCGACTTGCGCGTCTCGAGGCGCGCGACGACGCCCTCGAGGTCCTTGCGCAACAGGTTGATGTCCAGCATGGTGGGTGGCGGCGGGAAAAGGCTCGCGATTCTAGGGTTGCGGCGTCAGGCCACACCTTCCATCGATTTGTCGCCCAGCCCCAGGGGCAGCGGGAAGCGCACGGTTTCCTCCACGCCGGCCATCTTGCGCACCGACACCGCACCCAGAGCGCGCAGGCGCTCGATCACCTCGTGCACCAGCAGCTCGGGCGCCGAGGCGCCGGCGGTCAGGCCGACCCGGGCGGATCCCTCGAACCACTCGGGCCGCAGGTCGCTGGCGGAGTCGACCATGTAGGCCGGCGTGCCCAGGCGTTCGGCCAGCTCGCGCAGGCGGTTGCTGTTCGAGCTGGTCGGGCTGCCCACCACCACCACCACGTCGACCTGCGGCGCCAGCACCTTCACGGCGTCCTGGCGGTTCTGGGTGGCGTAGCAGATGTCCTGCTGCTTGGGCTCGCGCACGTGCGGAAAGCGGCGCTTCACGGCGGCCAGGATCTCGGCCGCGTCGTCGGTGGACAGCGTGGTCTGCGTCACCACCGCCAGGCGGTCGGGGCGCGTCACCCGCACCTGCGCCACGTCGTCGACGTCCTCGACCAGGTAGATGCCCTCGCTCAGCTGGCCCATCGTGCCTTCGACCTCGGGGTGCCCCTTGTGGCCGATCATGATGAACTCGTAGCCTTCCTTGTGCAGCTTGGCCACCTCGACGTGCACCTTGGTCACCAGCGGGCAGGTGGCATCGTAGACGCTGAAGCCGCGCGCCTCGGCCTCGTCGCGCACCGCGCGGCTCACGCCGTGGGCGCTGAACACCAGCGTGGCGCCGGGTGGCACGTCGGCCAGGTCCTCGATGAAGATCGCGCCCTTGGCCTTCAGGTCGTTGACCACGAAGGTGTTGTGCACGATCTCGTGGCGCACGTAGATCGGTGCGCCGAACTTGCGGATCGCGCGCTCCACGATCTCGATCGCCCGGTCGACGCCGGCACAGAAGCCGCGCGGCTCGGCCAGCAGCACGTCGGTCACGCCGCGTTCGGCGTCGTGGGACGGGCTCGTGTCCATCGTCATCACAGCACCCCGATCAGTTGCACCTCGAAGCTCAGCGGCTGGCCGGCGAGCGGGTGGTTGAAGTCGAACAGCGCCCAGTCTTCTTCGGGCGGGCCCAGCTGGCGCAGCACGCCGGCGAAGGCGCCCTGCCCGTCCGGCGTGGGGAACTGCACCACATCGCCGACGCCGTAGCGCTCGTCGGGGTCGCCGTGCGCGCGCAGCACCGACAACGCCACGCGCTGCAGCAGTTCGGGGTTGCGCTCGCCGAAGGCCTCGCCGGGGGCGAGCTGGAAGGTGGTGTGCGCGCCCTCGGCCAGGCCGATCAGGCGCCGCTCCACGGCCGGCGCCAGCTCGCCGGTGCCCAGCGACAGCGTGGCCGGCTTGTCGGAGAAGGTGTTGATCAGATCGGCACCGTCCGGGCCGGTGAGCCGGTAGTGCAGGGTCAGGAAGGACCCGGGCTGGACCTGTTGAGCGTTGACCACGGAGGTTTGCTTTCGCTTCGATAGACTGGGGTGGATTTTCGCACTGCACCGTGAAAGACCTTCCCGCCGACCTCCGACCCCGCGAAAAGCTGCTCGCCCGCGGCCCGGCGGCGCTGGCCGACGCGGAACTGCTGGCGCTTCTGCTGCGAACCGGGCTCAAGGGCCAGGGCGTGCTGCAGCTCGCGCAGGCGCTGCTCGATCGCTTCGGCGGACTCTCCGGGCTGCTGGCAACCGACACAGCCGAGCTCGGCAGCGTGAAGGGGCTGGGGCCGGCCAAGCGGGCCGAGCTGGCGGCAGTGCTGGAGATCGCCCGCCGCAGCCTGGCCTCGCGGCTGGCGCAGACGCCGGTGTTCGACTCGCCACAGGCCGTGAAGGACTACCTGCAGCTCCAGTTGGCCAGCAAGCCGCACGAGGTGTTCGCCGTGCTGTTCCTCGACACGCAGCACCGGTTGCTGGCCTTCGAGGAGCTGTTCCGCGGCACGCTGAATCAAGCGAGCGTGTACCCGCGCGAAGTGGTCAAGCGCGCGCTGGCGCTCAACGCCGCGGCGGCGATCCTGGCCCACAACCACCCGTCCGGCGTGGCCGAGCCCTCGCGTGCCGACGAGGCCCTGACACAGGCGCTGAAGGCCGCGCTGGCGCTGGTCGACGTGCGGGTGCTCGATCACTTCGTGGTGGCACGGGGCAGCGTGGTGTCGTTCGCCGAGCGGGGGCTGCTGTGAGTGCCGACCCGCCCGTTGGCCGGGCGCGCCGAACGCGCCGCAAGGCCGCCGCGCCGGTGGCCGGCAGCCTGCAGGACCTGAAGGCCCTGAAGCGCCGGATCGACGACGCCGCGCAAGAGCAGGCTCGGCTCGAGGCCGAGCAACGTGCCACAGAGGCGCGCCTGCGGCGCGAGCGCGACCTGTTCGCGCTCAGCGTCGGCCCGGTGTTTCCGCTCCAGCGCGCCGTGCGCGCGCCGGTGCCACGGCCCAAGCCGGAGCCCGTGCCGCTGCAACGCCAGCGTGACGAGCAGGCCGCGCTGCGCGAGGCGCTGTCCGACGAGTTCGATGTGGAGTCGCTGCTCGACACGGATGAAGCGCTGTCCTACCGCCGCAGCGGCGTGGGTATCGACGTCGTCAGGAAGTTGCGGCGCGGCGGCTGGGCCATCCAGGCCCATCTCGACCTGCACGGCCTGCGCCGGGACGAGGCCCGCGAGCGGCTCGCCGACTTCCTGCGCGAGGCCGGTCGGCAAGGCTTGCGTTGCGTGCGCGTGGTGCACGGCAAGGGCAATGGCTCACCGGGCCGGCAGGCCGTGCTGAAGGCCAAGGTGAGGACCTGGCTGGTGCAGAAGGCCGAGGTGCTGGCCTTCACGCAGGCGCGCGGGTCCGAAGGCGGCGCCGGCGCGCTCGTCGTGCTGCTCGGCGCGCCGCCTTCGTCGGTCTAGACCGAAGAGGAACCGCGGCCCTCAGGTGCCCCGGTTCCTCATCCAGTCGGCCGTGTTGGCGAACGAAGCTTGAGCCGCGAGACGAGCAAGGGGTCGAGCTCGCATTCGTGCATCGCCTGCTCCATGCAGGCCATCCACTGGTCACGTTCGCGCACGCCGATCGAATAGGGCAGGTGCCGCGCGCGCAGGCGCGGGTGGCCGAAGCGCTCGACGTAGAGATCCGGCCCCCCGAGCCAGCCGCACAGGAACCAGAACAGCTTGTCGCGCGAGCCGTCCAGCGTGCTCGGGTGCAGGCGGCGCAGGTCGTGGAAGCCGGGCTCCAGGTCCATCAGGTCGTAGAAGCGGTCGACGAGCGCGCGCACGGCGTGCTCGCCGCCGACCCATTCGTAGGGTGTCGCCGGGGCGGTGGATTCAGGAGGGGTCGTGGTCATTTCGGCCCGGAGCATAGCGTTTGCCGCGGGCGGGGCCGGCATGCGCCAGCGGCGGCGGCGCCCGGCGGACGCGGCAGGTTCAGGGGCTGAGCCGGGCCGCCAGCTGGCTCACCGCTTGCGCGGCGGGCGTGCCCGGCAGTGTCTCGACGACCAGTTGACGCTTCTTGACGGCGTCGCGGACCGAGGGGTCGAGCGGCACCTCGCCCAGCAGTTCCAGCCGCACCGGCGTGTCCACGGCCGAACTGACGAAACGGTCGATCACCTGCTGCAGTTGCAGCGCGACGCCCCGCCCGTCGCCGGCGCGCGGCACCTGGTTCACCACCAGCCGCAGTTCGCGCCGTGACTGCTGCATCGCCAGCACCTTGATGGTGGCGTAGGCATCGGTCATCGAGGTCGGCTCCGGCGTGGCGACGATCAGCACCTCGTCGGCCAGCGACACGGTGTAGAGCACCACGTCGGAGATGCCCGCGCCGGTGTCGAGCAGCACGATGTCGAAACGCGGCGTCACTTCCTCGATCACCGCGAGCAGCTTCTCGCGCACCTCGGGCGTCAGCCGCGAATATTCGACCAGTCCCGAGCCAGCCAGCAGCACCGAGAAGCCGCCGGGCGCCGGCAGCACCGCCTGCTCCAGCGTGGCATCGCTGGTGAAGACATCGTGCAACGTGATCTTGGGATGCAGGTTCAACACCACGTCGAGGTTGGCCAGGCCCAGATCGGCGTCGAGCACCAGCACGCGCAGGCCACGGCGCGCCAGCGCCGCCGCGAGATTGGCGGAAATGAAGGTCTTGCCGACCCCACCCTTGCCGCTGGTGACGGCCAGGATGCGGGCGCGCGGCGGCGCGTCGTTCGGCGCGGGTCGGTCGGTGGGAGCGGTGGTCATGGCGGTGAGGAGTTAGGAGGTGGCCGCCGCATCGTCGAGTGGCATCGGCAGACTGGGCGAGAACAGCATGCCGCGCTCTTCGGCACTGACGAGCGAGACGGCAGTCGGCTCGATGCACGTGCGGTTGCGGCCCTCGGCCTTGGCACGGTAGAGCTGGGCGTCGGCACGCTCGGTCCACAGGCGGGCCGACGAGCGCACCCATGGCGGAGCGAAGGCACCACCGGCGCTCAGGGTGACACTCAGCATGGTGCCCTGTGGCAACGGGACGGTGCGCGCCTCGACCGCTCGGCGCACGCGCTCGGCGGCCGCCTGGGCGAATGCCGGTGGGCAGTTGGGCAGCACGATCGCGAACTCCTCGCCGCCGTAGCGGGCCACGGTGTCCATCGGACGTACGCATTCCTGCAGCGTGCGCGCCACGGCCTGCAGCACCATGTCGCCGGCGGCGTGGCCGTAGGTATCGTTGACGCGCTTGAAATGGTCGATGTCGAGCAGCAGCACCAGTGCCGCCTCGCCCGAGCGGGCCACACGATCGGTCTCGCGCTCGAGCGCAAGGTCGAACTGCCGGCGGTTGGCCAGGCCGGTGAGGGCGTCTCGGCTGGACAGGTCGCACAGCGCGTCGACCAGCTGCTGCAGCCAGGTCGCGTCGCGCGGACCCGTCGACAGCGCGTGCCCGGCGCGCTGCAGCAGTTGCAGCGCGGTGTCGAGGTGGAGTCCGTCGGTGGGCAGGGGCGCGTCCGGCGGCGAGGGGCGGGAAGGCTTCACGATCACGGCAGTCTAGCGGGGGCGACACGGGCGTGAAGCTGCGAACTGCACCGCTTCCGCTCGGCTTCTTGCGGCCCGGTCGGCCGCTCAAGATCGCCAGACTTCCGCCGATAAACCTGACGATCCCCCTGCCACTGTCCGAACTCGCCCCATCATGAGCGCCGTGCTGTCATCCGTCCCGTCCGCTTCGCCGCCGGCCGGCGAACGCGAGTTCGATTTCGAAGCCGCCGACTTCCAGCGCGTCTGCGCCCTGATCTACCAGCGTGCCGGCATCAACCTGCAGCCGGGCAAGCAGGCCATGGTCTACAGCCGGCTGTCGCGCCGGCTACGCGACACCGGGCACCGCTCGGTCGGCAGCTACCTGCAGTGGCTGGAACAGCACACCGGCCCTGCCGGCGAGGCGGAGTGGCAGGAGTTCGTGAACTGCCTGACCACCAACCTGACGAGCTTCTTCCGAGAGGAGCACCACTTTCCGCTGCTGACGCAGGCGCTGCAGCAACGGCGTGGCCAGGCCGTGCGGATGTGGTGCAACGCGGCCTCCACCGGCGAGGAACCCTATTCGCTGGCGATGACGGTCATCGAGGCGCTGGGTTCCCAGCACAACGTCAAGCTCGTCGCCAGCGACATCGACACCAAGGTGCTGGCCACCGCGAGCCGCGGCGTCTACGACGCGGACTCTCGCGGCCTGAGCCCCGAACGGCTGCGCGCGCACTTCCTGCGCGGCAAGGGCGCCAACGCCGGCTCGATCCGCGTGAAGCCCGAACTGGCCCGCATGATCGAGTTCCGCGCCTTCAACCTGATGAGCAGCGCATGGGCGCTGGGAGACCCGTTCGACATCGTGTTCTGCCGCAACGTGATGATCTACTTCGACAACCCGACGCAGCGCCGCGTGCTGGAAGGCATCCACCGCGTGATGAAGCCGGGAGGCCTGCTGTTCGTCGGCCATTCCGAGAACTTCAGCGACGCGCGCGAACTGTTCCGCCTGCGCGGCAAGACGGTCTACGAGCGCGTGGATCGCTGAATTTCCCGACCCGCCCCCTGCCCTCATGCTCTCTTCCATCGCCCAGCCCACAGGCGCTGCCGCCGGCCCCGCGCGCGGCACCGGCCGCCCGTTCTCCCGCCTCGAGCAGTTGAAGGCCGCGCCGCGCAAGCCAGGCGAGGCCTCCTTTTTCTTCTTCGACGCCCACTTCAAGGCCGACGCCGTGAAGGTGTTGCCGGGCGAGTACTTCGTCCATGACGAAGATCTGCTGATCATGACCACGCTGGGCTCCTGCATCGCCGCCTGCCTGTGGGACCGCGAGCGCCGCATCGGCGGACTCAACCACTTCATGCTGCCCGACGGCGGCGGTGCGATGGAATCGGGCCGCTACGGTTCCTATGCGATGGAGTTGCTCATCAACGAGATGCTCAAGCGCGGCGCGAACCGCCTGACGCTCGAGGCCAAGGTGTTCGGCGGCGGCGCGGTGGTGAGCGGGATGAACACGCTCAACGTCGGCGAGCGCAACACCGCCTTCGTGCTGGACTACCTGAAGACCGAGCGCATCCCGGTGGTCAGCAAGGACGTGCTCGACATCTACCCGCGCAAGGTGTGCTTCTTCCCGGCCAGCGGCAAGGCGATGGTCAAGCGGCTGGCAGCGACCAACACCGACGCCCTGGTGGCGCAGGATCGCGCGGCCGCGAAGGCCGTGCTGCCGGCCACGGGCGGTGGGGGCTCGGTGGACCTGTTCTGAGCCGACCGGCGGCGACAGGACGGTGCATCGAGGACACAAGAACAGGGAGAACAAGATGGCGAAGATCCGTGTGGTGGTGGTGGACGATTCGGCGCTGGTGCGCAGCCTGCTCACCGAGATCATCAACCGCGAACCGGACATGAGCTGCGTCGGCGCGGCCAGCGACCCGATCGTCGCGCGCGAGATGATCCGCAACCTCGATCCCGACGTCATCACGCTCGACGTCGAGATGCCGCGCATGGACGGCATCGACTTCCTGTCGCGCCTGATGCGGCTGCGTCCCACACCGGTGGTGATGGTGTCCACGCTGACCGAGCGCGGTGCCGAAGTCACGCTGAAGGCGCTGGAACTGGGCGCCGTCGACTTTGTCGCCAAGCGAAGATCGGCGTCGCCGATGGCCTGCGCCAGCTCGGCGCCGACATCACCGAGAAGATCCGCACCGCGGCCCAGGCCCGCGTGCGCAAGCTGGTCACGGCGCCGTCGCCGGCGCCCGGTGCCAGCGCACC
>NZ_AZND01000088.1:0-13868 GCF_000576205.1 Methylibium sp. T29
AAGCCCGCGAGTTCGCGTGCCACGGCTACGCAGACTTTATTCGGCTGCACGCCTCGCGATGACAGTCGGCCGAACCGCATACACAAGCGCACCTGCGCCTTCCAGGCGTGGTTTCGCACCGCCTCGGGCAACGCGGCACTTCGCTCGCGCAGCGTGGTGCTGAGCCTTGCGGGGAAGCGATAGTTCCACGCCGCTTCGGTGAGCAGACGCTTGGCGTGTGCATTGCCCGTCTTGGTGATCGAGCCGCGACGAACGCTGTTGCCGCTGGAGTGTTCCGAGGGCACGAGACCCAGGTAGCCCATCAGCTGGCGTGCCGTTGCAAAGCGATTGATGTCGCCGATCTCCGCAACGAGTCCGATCGCGCTGACGGTGTCGATGCCGCGCAAGGCACGCAGCGCCGCCACGACCGCTTCGAAGCGCCAGCCCTTGACGGCTTCACCCAGTGCATCGGTCAGCCGTTGCACGCGCTCGTCGGCGGCCTGCACAGCGAGCTGGTACTCGCCCAAAGCAACGCGCTCGCCAACGTGCTCGAAGCGTTGAGCGGCAATCCAGATCGCGTGGCTCTTCGTCCATGAGGTCTTGCCGGGATAGCGACGCTCGTGGCGCAACAGGAATGCCTTGAGCTGCTGACGCGCTCTCAGCCGAGCCGTCACAGCGTCCTCGCGCGCCCGGCACAGGTCGCGCATGGCTTCATATGCCTCGTCGGGAACCCATATCGACTTGAGCTCCCCCGACCGCGACAGCTCGGCCAGCCGTGCGCAGTCGCGTCGATCGGTCTTGATCCGATCGCCGGCTCGGCGCGGGATCAGCGACGGCGCAACAATCTCGCAGTGGTACCCACGACGACGCAACTCGCGGTACAGCCCATAGCCCGTCGGGCCGGCTTCGTAGGACACGCAGACCTCGGCCGGAGCGCCCGCCTTGGCCAGCATCTTCAGCAGCTTGTTCACATCCGGCCCCAACGTTCCTACGAACCGCGCCGGCTCCCGGCTCGCGTCGCAGGCAGCGACGCTGATGCTGTCTTTGTGGACATCCAAACCAACGAAGAACTTGATACGCTCGTCCATGGCTCGTCTCCTTCTGTTGCGCCTGGCCCGTCCAGTCGCACGTGGCTCGGCGCACCTCGGTACGCAACCCACGATTCTGGAGACGAGCCTTCTGGCGCTCAACACGGGCGACCATGATGTCTAGTCCGCGAGGCCCGACTTGTCCTTCAACAGTGTTCCAACGCGTGTATGAGCCGAGGTGACGTGGTCGTTGATGGCGCGCGCCGCACCCTGTGCGTCACCTTGGGAAATCGCGTTCAACACGGCGGCATGTTCGTTCCACACCTCGCGCGCTAGATCCCGGTGCCGCAGCACCTCGCCCATCGAACGACGCAGGTGCTGCCAGTGGGCCTGCATGGACTGCACGACCAAAGGATTGCCACTCGCTTCGTAGATCCACTCGTGGAAGTCGACGTCTGCCAGCAAGGCCGCGTGCGCGTCGCCGGCGGCGGCAACCTTCCTGCCGAGTTGAACGATGGCATTGCCGGCCGCAATCTGTTCCTTGGTTGCTCGCTTGGCGGCCAGGGAAGCCGCCAAGGGCTCGAGCGCTGAACGCAACTCGAAGATCGCATCGAAGCGACCTCGATCGACGGGCGCCACCTGGAGACCGCGACGTCCGCGCTCCACAAGGAAACCTTGCAACTTGAGCTGACTCAGGGCGGTCAGCACCGGCTGGCGCGACACCTGAAGCAACTCCGCGAGGTCGTCCTGCCGCACAGGCGCTCCTGGCGCAAGCGTTCCCTCGCAGATTGCGTCAAGGATCTTCTCGTAGACCTGCTCGACGAGAGGCCGCGTCCGCTGGAGGGATTCAATGCTTGTCACAACACCCATTATCGATCGCTCCTTGGGGTAAACACCACATACCGTATGTCGCATACTGTAAGGTATCATGCCATCGACATTGACTTCCATCCTTCTTCACTGGACGACCGCTCGCCATGGAACAAACTCCGATCCGCGTTCTTCTTGCCAAGGTTGGCCTCGATGGTCACGACCGTGGCGTCAAGGTTGTCGCTCGCGCCCTGCGCGATGCCGGTATGGACGTCATCTATTCCGGCTTGCACCGCACGCCTGACGAGATCGTCAACACCGCCATCCAGGAAGACGTCGACGTTCTCGGCGTGAGCCTGCTGTCCGGCGTCCAACTCACGGTGTTCCCAAAGATGTTCAAGCTGCTCGAAGAGAAGGGCGCGAGCGACCTGATCGTGATCGCCGGTGGCGTGATGCCGGATGAGGACGTCGTGGAGATTCGCAAGATGGGTGTGCGAGAAGTTCTCCTGCAGGACACCCCGCCGCAAGCCATCATCGATTCGATCCGCTCCCTGGTCGCCGCTCGCGGCGCCCGCTGAGACCCAAGTCTGAGGCCCGACATGGAAGAGTGGAAATTTCCCGTCGCATATGACGAAAGCTATCTGCCGTCCGCCGATAGCCGGTACTGGTTCCCCCGTCGCGAAACGATGCCGGCGGGGGAGCGTGACAAGGCGATCCTTGAGCGCCTCCAGCAGGTGTGCCAGTACGCCTGGAATCACGCGCCCTTCTACCGGCGCAAGTGGGAGGAAGCCAGTTTCCATCCCAGCCAGCTCAAGTCACTCGAGGACTTCGAGACGCGCGTGCCGGTGGTGAAGAAGACTGATCTGCGCGAGTCGCAGGCCACGCACCCGCCGTTCGGCGACTACGTGTGCGTGCCGGACTCCGAGATATTCCACGTGCACGGCACCAGCGGCACCACCGGCCGGCCGACAGCGTTTGGCATCGGTCGTGCCGACTGGCGCGCCATCGCGAACTCTCACGCCCGAATCATGTGGGGCATGGGCATCCGGCCGGGCGACATGGTCTGCATCGCTGCCGTCCTGAGCTTGTACATGGGCAGCTGGGGTGCGCTGGCCGGTGCCGAGCGCCTGGGCGCCAAGGCATTTCCGTTCGGAGCGGGCGCCCCAGGCATGAGCGCCCGACTGGTTCACTGGCTCCAGACCATGAAGCCGGCGGCCTTCTACGGGACGCCTAGCTACGCAATCCACCTGGCGGAGGTGGCGCGCGAAGAGAAGCTCAATCCGCGTGACTTCGGCCTCAAGTGCCTCTTCTTCAGCGGCGAACCGGGTGCTTCGGTGCCGGGTGTCAAGGACCGCATCGAGGAAGCCTACGGAGCCAAGGTCTACGACTGCGGATCGATGGCCGAAATGTCGCCGTTCATGAACGTTGCCGGCACGGAGCAGAGCAACGACGGCATGCTGTGCTGGCAGGACATCATCTACACCGAGGTTTGCGACCCGGCCACGATGCGTCGTGTGCAGTATGGTCAGCGCGGCACACCGGTGTACACGCACCTCGAGCGCACCAGCCAGCCGATGATCCGGCTGCTGTCCGGCGATCTCACCCTGTGGACGAACGACGAGACCCCGTGCGGCCGGACCTATCCGCGGCTTCCTCAGGGCATCTTCGGTCGGATCGACGACATGTTCACCATCCGCGGTGAGAACATCTATCCTAGCGAGATCGATGCCGCGCTGAACCAGATGTCGGGCTACGGCGGCGAGCATCGAATCGTGATCACGCGCGAATCGGCAATGGACGAACTGCTCCTGCGC
The DNA here is from genome assembly GCF_000576205.1 of Methylibium sp. T29. Classification (NCBI taxonomy): domain Bacteria; kingdom Pseudomonadati; phylum Pseudomonadota; class Betaproteobacteria; order Burkholderiales; family Sphaerotilaceae; genus Methylibium; species Methylibium sp. T29. The sequence goes on from NZ_AZND01000088.1 coordinate 3,632, forward strand.
GTCGAGCCGACGGAGGCCGTGCAGGCAGCGGGCGCGGCCGCGCTTGAGGTCTTCCGCTCGGAAGCGTCGCATCGCGTGCAGACCGTCCTCGGGGTTCGCGCCAAGGTGGAACTGGTCGCGCCCAACTCCATTCCGCGCACGGACTTCAAGGCGCGTCGAGTGATCGACGACCGCGAGGTGTTCCGCGCCCTGAACCAGCAACTGCAGGCCGGCGCCTGAACAGGATCGGTTCGGAATGACTTACGTTCCATCTACCGTCCTGCTCGAGAAGCTTCGTGCAGGGAACGGCTGGGCGCTAGGGCGCTTGATCTCCCGAGCGGAGGCGGGCGTACCCGAGGCGCGGACGGCATTAGCCGAGGTCTATCGGCTGGCTGGGTCGGCCCATGTCATCGGCCTCACCGGGGTGCCTGGCAGCGGCAAGTCCACGCTGGTGGCCAAGCTGACCGCTGAACTGCGCCGACGTAGTGAGAAGGTCGGCATTGTCGCAATCGATCCGTCGAGCCCGTATTCCGGCGGTGCGATTCTGGGCGACCGCATTCGCATGACCGAGCTGGCCAACGATCAGGGTGTGTTCATTCGCAGCATGGCCACCCGTGGGGCCACAGGCGGCATGGCGCGCGCGGCTCTCGATGCGGTCGACTTGCTCGATGTCGCGGGCTACCAGACGATCATCCTCGAAACCGTGGGTGTCGGTCAGGACGAAGTGGAAGTGGCACACGCCTCCGACACCACGGTCGTCGTGTCGGCCCCCGGTCTGGGCGACGAGATTCAGGCCATCAAGGCCGGGATTCTCGAGATCGCCGACATCCACGTCGTCAGCAAGTGCGACCGGGACGACGCCAACCGCACGCTCACCGACCTCAAGCAGATGCTGACGCTGGGGGCGGTGGTCGGGTCCAAGCGGTCCTGGGCAATCCCCGTCGTTGGCGTCAGCTCGTACACGGGTGAAGGCATTGAGGACCTGCTGGCTCGCATTGCCGCGCACCGCAAGGCCATGACCGACTCAGACGTCGGTCGAGAACGGCGGCGCCGCGTCGCTGAGTTCCGGCTGCACAAGACGGCCGAAACGTTACTGCTGGAGCGCTTTGCCTCAGGCGCGCATGAGTTTTCGCCCGACCTCGCCAACAACCTCACCGAACGTGCCTTGGACCCTTACGCCGCAGCACGCGAACTTATCGTCAAAACGATCCGCAAGGAGTACTCCAATGACCTGGCTTGACGCCAAGAAGCAGACCCAACTCCAGTCGGAACGCAAGGACTGGGAATCCAATGAAGTCGCCGCGTTCCTGAAGAAGCAGCCCGAGCGCAAGGAACAGTTCCACACCATCGGCGACTTCCCGGTTCAGCGCACCTACGTCGCTGCCGACATCGCCGACACGCCGCTGGAGGACATCGGTCTGCCGGGCCGCTACCCGTTCACCCGCGGCCCGTATCCGACGATGTACCGCAGCCGCAACTGGACGATGCGCCAGATTGCCGGCTTCGGCACCGGCGAGGACACCAACAAGCGGTTCAAGTACCTGATCGCCCAGGGCCAAACCGGCATCTCGACCGACTTCGACATGCCCACGCTGATGGGCTACGACTCCGACCATCCGATGAGCGACGGCGAGGTCGGCCGCGAGGGCGTCGCGATCGACACGCTGGCAGACATGGAAGCGCTGCTCGACGGAATCGACCTCGAGAAGATCTCGGTCTCGTTCACGATCAATCCGAGCGCTTGGATCATGCTGGCGTTCTACGTGGCGCTGGCGGAGAAGCGCGGCTACAACTTGAACAAACTGTCGGGCACTGTGCAGGCCGATATCCTGAAGGAGTACATGGCGCAGAAGGAGTACATCTACCCGATCGCGCCGTCGGTGCGCATCGTGCGCGACATCATCACGTACAGCGCGAAGAACATGAAGCGCTACAACCCGATCAACATTTCAGGCTACCACGTCAGCGAAGCAGGCTCCTCGCCGCTGCAGGAAGCTGCCTTCACGCTGGCGAACCTGGTCACCTACGTCGAAGAGGTGACCAAGACCGGCCTGCACGTCGACGAGTTCGCGCCGCGCCTCGCGTTCTTCTTCGTCAGCCAGGGCGACTTCTTCGAGGAGGTCGCCAAATTCCGCGCGCTGCGCCGCTGCTACGCCAAGATCATGAAGGAGCGCTTCGGCGCGAAGAACCCGGAATCGATGCGGCTGCGCTTCCACTGCCAGACGGCCGCCGCGACGCTGACCAAACCGCAGTACATGGTCAACGTCATCCGCACTTCGTTGCAGGCGCTGTCGGCAGTGCTTGGTGGCGCGCAGAGCCTGCACACCAACGGCTACGACGAGGCCTTCGCGATCCCCACCGAGGACGCAATGAAGATGGCGCTGCGCACGCAGCAGGTCATTGCCGAGGAGACCAACGTCACGCAGGTGATCGATCCGCTGGGCGGCAGCTACTATGTCGAGGCGCTGACCACCGAGTACGAGAAGAAGATCTTCGAGATCCTCAAGGAAGTGGACGAGCGTGGCGGCGCGATCAAGCTGATCGAGCAGGGCTGGTTCCAGAAGCAGATTGCCGACTTCGCTTACGAAACCGCGCTGCGCAAGCAGTCGGGCGAGAAGCCGGTGATCGGCGTCAACCGCTTCGTCGAAGACGAAAGCAACGTCAAGATCGAGATCCACCCATACGACCACACGACTGCCGAGCGCCAGGTCGCGCGAACGAAGCGCGTGCGTGCGGAGCGCGACGAGGCCAAGGTACAGACTATGCTCAATCAGCTCGTCGAGGTCGCCAAGGACGAGAGTCAGAACATGATGCCGCTGACCATCGAGCTGGTGAAGGCTGGCGCCACGATGGGAGACATCGTCGAGAAGCTGAAGGGCCTTTGGGGCACGTACCGAGAGACACCGGTTTTTGAGCATATCCTCGCCATGCCTGAAATCAGCTCGCTATCGCGAACCGAGGTGCGCCGGCTGAAATCAGCCGTGCGCAAGGAATCGAGCGCGCCAGCGGCTGAGCGGCTACTGGCCGATAGTGTTCGAAAGGGCCATGACAAGCTGGCCCTGCATCGATACCTGACGCTGCACAGAATTGACGCTGCAAGGTGTGTCCCCTACGAGGGTTACTGTCGGCAGGTCGCCGGACGCCTGCCGAGCGAGGCACTGCAGCGCGTGCTCCGTCACCTGGGCTGGACGGACTGAGGCCGGAGCGCACTTCACAGGAGCACAAGGCATGGTCAACAACATGGGCGCATGGATCAGTCATCCTGACGACGGAATGACGTCATTGGCGCGCGGTACCCGGGTCGCCAAGAACAGTCCGTACATCGAAGCCATCGGCATCGTCGATGAGCTGAACAGCATGATCGGCATGGCGATTGCCTCGGACTGCGGGTCGGACCTGCGGGCGGTTCTGGCGGAGACCCAGGAAGAACTCGTGACCTTGTCGCTTGAGCTTTCCGACCCTGGAAGCGCGGTCTTGATGGCCGCGGCTTTGCGAAGAATCGACAACGAACTCGATCGCTGGGCCGCGGAACTGCCGGAAACCGTCGGCGTGGTGCTGCCTCGCGGGACGATGGCCGCTGCTCTCTGCTTCAAGGCACGAGCGACGTGTCGAACATTGGAACGCCAACTTCTAAGTCTCGTCGATGACGACCCCGGTGCAGCCGGGAATTCGATTCGCCTCCCCTACGTCAATCGACTGGCGGATCTGCTTCAGGCGCTGGCGCGTACGGTGAACAGGCGCGCCCAGACGGAAGTGTTGGCGAGGCGCGGTCCAGGCGGTACGGGCAACCAAGCCTGACGACCCAGCCAAGCAGGACCAATGCCATGAACCCACCGCCAATTGGCGAGAACTCTGCTGCTGCCGTCATTGCACGCAAGCTCAAGGCACGAGGCGTCGACCGGGTGTTTGGCCTGTGCGGCGGGCACATCATGCCGATCTGGATGCGTCTGGACGCCGAAGGCATCCGCATCATCGACGTGCGTGATGAGCGTGCCGCGGTCTACATGGCGCACGCCTACGGTCAGCTCAGCGGCAAACCCGGGGTCGCCCTCGTTACGGCCGGGCCCGGGGTCACCAACGCGATTACCGGTATCGCCAATGCGCATGTGTCGCGGGCGCCAGTGTTGGTCCTTTCGGGCGTACCTCCTCGGCCGCAGCTAAACCGCGGTGCCCTACAGGATATGGATCACGTCAGCATGGTGAAGGGCGTGACGCGCTTCGCCTGCACCGTCCAGGATCCAGCGCAGGTGCCGCGGGCACTGGACGAGGCCTGGGCACTGGCTCAAGGGGAATCTGGCGGCGAACCCGGCCCGGCTTTCCTCGATTTCCCGACGGACACCTTGCGTGCCGATGTTCCTGCGCCCGTACAGAGGGAGGAACATGCACCAGTGCGCCGAGGCGTCGAGATTCAGGCAGATCCGTCTGCCGTCGCTCAGGCGGCCGACCTCATCTGGCAAGCCCGTCGACCCCTGGTCATTGGCGGCCGCGGCGCGCGTGGTGCGAGGGCCGAACTGGACGAGTTCCTTGCCGCTACTGGAGCCGTGTTTCTCGACACCGGGGAATGCAAGGGGGTCCTTCGCGACGATCATCCGGCGCTCGTGAACGCGATGCGCGGTACGGCCATGGGTGACGCGGACCTGGTCATCACGATCGGCCGAAAGTTGGACTTCCAGGTGGCTTACGGGTCACCAGCCGTTTTCGGCAGCGCGCGCTGGGTCCGGATTGCGGACAACGCGGAGGAATTGCGTGACAACCGCCGCGGCAACGCGGAAGTGCTCGCGTCGCCACGGCGGGCACTGCGAGCACTGGTCGCCGCTGGCCAGGGCCGAGGGTCATCAGTGGATCGCGCCTGGCGCGATCGACTCTGTACCGGGCATGCCACGAGATCCGCCAAGCTCGCATCCGGCATGGCGGCGGCGGCCGATGGAGCAGATGGCCGCATGCATCCCAACCGCTTGCTGGCTGAAGTGCAGCGGGCGATCGGCGACGACGCGGTCGTCGTGGCCGACGGCGGCGATTTCCTTGCCTTCACGCGTGTCGGCATTCGGTGCGACACCTACCTGGACCCCGGTCCCTTGGGTTGCATCGGTGTTGGCACGCCCTTTGGCATTGGAGCGGCGCTGGCCTGCCCGCAACGCACGGTGGCTGTACTGACCGGTGACGGTGCCTTCGGCTTCAATGCCATGGAAATCGACACCGCTGCGCGCCATGCCGTTCCGGTGCTCGTGGTCGTGGCCAACAACGGCGCCTGGCAGATCGAGGTGCACGACCAGACGACTACGCATGGCAAGGTGGTGGGAACGCGCCTGCAGCACGCCGACCACGCAGCGATGGCACGCGCATTCGGTGCGCATGGCGAGCGCGTGGAGAAGGCCGAGGACCTGCCAAAGGCGCTGGCGCGTGCACTGGCAGCCCTCAAAGGCGGGACGCCTGCCTTGTTGGATGTGCTTGTCAGCGGTGAGCCCATGTCGTCGGACGCCAAGTCCGGGCTCGCCTGGGTGCCGGACCTACAGGCGCTGGCCGCCTGGGACGAGGCGGAGCGTCGCTGGCGCGCAGGTGAGGCCGCTTCGGGCAGCTGAAATGTCTACTGCGCTGAATTTGATTCCCTACAAGGGAACTCATCCCGCATTGGCGTCCGCTCCCGCGGCGGCGCTGCCCGGGCACGTCATCGTTGGTCGGGTGACGCTTGGCGCAGGGGCGTGGCTTGGCGCGGGCTCGGTGATTCGCGCAGACGGCCATTTCGTGCAAATCGGCGACGGGCTGCACATGGGCCGGGGTGCAACGGTTCACATCGCGCATGAGCTGTATCCCACATTGATCGGCCATCGGGTTTGCGTCGGGGCCAACGCAGTCGTACACGCCTGCACCGTGGGGAACGACGTCGTCGTGGAACGGGACGCCGTCATCCTCGACGGCGCGGTGGTGGGCGCCGAATGCGTCATCGAGGCGGGCAGCATCGTCTATCCGCGAAGCACGCTGGAGCCCGGCATGCTGTACACCGGCCGACCGGCCGCTCCGGTGAGGGCATTGAACTCGCACGAACGGCAGGCCCGGGCTGAACTGCAGCGAGCCCGCAATCTAGCGGCGCATGCCGAGTGGACGTGTCGGGCAGTGACTACAAGCGTTGCATCCAATGCATTCGTCGCCGGCACGTGCGATCTCGACGGCAGCGTAGACTTGGCCGATGGCGCCAGCGTTTGGTTCGGATGCCGCCTCGACGGGCGAGAGGGAACCATCTCGATCGGTAGGCTCTGCAACGTGCAGGACAACTCAGTGCTCCGGGCCGGTTCAGGCGGAATGGTCTTGGGCGAAAAAACCACCATCGGGCACAACGTCCGGCTAGCGGATTGCAGCGTCGGCGCCCGATGCCTTGTCGGCATCAGCAGTCGCATTGCGCCTGGCACCACCATCGACGATGACACGTTCGTGGCGGGCGGCTGCGTCACGGAGCCAGGGCAACACTTGACCGGTGGGCTCGTCTGGGGCGGTGACCCGGCACGACCCATTGGTGAGATGAACGTGGCCAAGCGCGCGGCCATCCTGAACATCGCGACTGTGTATGCGGGATATGCGGTCGCGCTGCGTGCCGTACTTGTTTGAAAGTGGCGTCGGGCCGGTATTGCGAGACAACATGGGAAAACGACTGACCAGCATCGTCACCCGCACCGGAGACAACGGAACCACGGGACTGGGCGATGGCAGCCGACTGAGCAAGACGGCGTCGCGCGTCATGGCCATGGGCGATGTCGACGAGCTGAATTCCACAATTGGGATGCTCCTGGCCATCGGCATCAACGGTGATGAGGATCTTCAGACACCCGTGCTCCTTCGCAGCGTCCAGCAGGATCTGTTCGACCTTGGGGGCGAACTAAGCATCCCCGGCTACACGCTGTTGAAGGCCGAGCGTGTCGCAGCCCTGGACGATTGGCTGAAGAAGGCCAATGCGAAGCTGCCACGACTGGAGGAGTTCATTCTTCCCGGTGGCTCCTTGGCGGCCGCTCAAGCCCATGTAGCGCGAACTGTCTGTCGGCGCGCCGAGCGCTCGGTCGTCGTGCTGGCCGAAGCGAACACTGTCAATGCGGCCGTCCTTCAGTACCTCAACCGGCTCTCGGACCTGTTGTTCGTGCTGGCGCGCCTCTTGAACCGCCTTGCGGGCGGCGTTGACGAGCAGTGGGATCGAAGCCGCTGACTCGCCGCGACTAAAGACAACTTGCATTCTCTTAACTCCTGATCACTCGAATGGCAATCTCTCCCAGTTCGATCGGCGTCGTCGGCGCGGGCACCATGGGCAACGGCATTGCACAGATATGCGCCGTTGCCGGCCTGAACGTGACGATGCTCGACGTCAATGACACGGCACTCAAGCGCGGCATGGACACCATCAAACGCAATCTCGATCGCATGGTGGCGAAAGAGAAACTGACCGCCGCTGAATGCGATGCTGCAACGGCCAGGATCACCACTGGCCTGGACTACGCCACCCTTCGGTCGGTCGACATGGTGATCGAGGCAGCGACGGAAAATCTAGAGCTGAAGTTGAAGGTCCTGCGCCAAGTCGGCGCCAGCGTCGGCCGAGAGACCGTGGTCGCGACGAATACCTCGTCGATCTCTATCACACAGCTGGCTGCCGTGTTGGACGCGCCGGATCGCTTCATCGGCATCCACTTCTTCAATCCTGTTCCGGTCATGTCGCTGCTGGAGGTGATTCGCGGAGTACAGACTTCAGATGCGACTTACTCGGCAACGATGGCCTTCGCGAAGACCGTCGGCAAGTCGCCCATCACGGTCCGCAACAGCCCGGGCTTCGTTGTCAACCGCATCCTGTGCCCGATGATCAATGAAGCAATCTTCGTGTTGCAGGAGGGTCTTGCGACAGCAGAGGACATAGACGCCGGCATGCACTTGGGATGCAACCACCCGATTGGCCCTTTGGCTCTGGCCGACATGATCGGCCTCGACACGCTTCTGTCGATCATGCTTGTACTCCACGATGAATTCTGCGACCCCAAGTACCGGCCAGCTCCCCTGCTGAAGGAGATGGTTGCTGCCGGACGTCTTGGGCGAAAGAGCCGACAGGGTTTCTACAGCTACAGCTGACTAAACTAGAATTTGACGGACACGTCGTTGGTGCGAGCCCGCAGCGCTATCTGACGCCGTGGCGCGAACCCGTCTCTGAGCATGGTCCGCAGGTCGTCGGCGACTGTGGTGAGCGGCGCAAGCCGCATCCGGTTTATCCGGTTTAAGAGCGAGTCAAGATCGACGCCTTGCATGGCGCTGCCGTTCATCAATAATGGTGATGTACGGCATGGCAATGCGCAAGCGAAGACGAGGTGTTCCCCAACGCCCCAACGCGGTGGGCATTTACATCGGAGCCTCCAGCCACTGTATGGCGGTGCCGCGGCATTTCGCCGAAGCTGTCAATTGCGACGCGGTGCGCGAAGTCGTGGCGATGACCGATGAGCTGACCGCACTAAGTCCTGGACTCGTCGGCCAGGTGATCACTAAAGGTCCGGAACCGTCGTACTGGCCATTTTCTCGCGCCACAGAGCTGGAACCGTTCGACAGTGATCAGAAAGTCTCCTGAAGCGTTCGACAGTCGGGGCGTCCATGCCGTTGGTTCCGGGTCTTTGGTGCGAGGGTTTCCGGAAATCTAGTGATTTCCGACAAAGAGGCGCTTGCCGCGCACCGGGCAGCCGGACGCATCCACTTGAGTTGACATAAACATTATCGAAGCCCATTCGAGCCTGCGGATCCAGGCCCGGACCAGCTGTCTGACCGGTGTCCTGATGGTGATCCGCACCGCCAGAGTCGCCTCCAAGATCGCGCGCGGGCGGGCGCCACAGATCGTTCAAACCACCGCCTTCCTGTGCGCCGCAGTGCCACTCCGGGGCGGGCCGTCGGCTGAACTTCGAGGCCCCATTCCCTCGGGGCGCCTCCTGGTCTCCGACGTATTGGCGATACCGCTCCGGCAGCAAGCCCGTTTCGGCTTGTGCCGCGCGTTGATGGTGGTCAACGATGCGGCGGTGGATACGCAGCGACTCTCAATCCGCGGCCGCATCCTGGAGCCTGACCAGCCCGCGCTCCAGGATGCGTTGGCCGCCGTCTACGAAACACCCGAGCGACCGCGCTGTCTGTGCGTGCCGGGCGGCGTCGAAATGTATGTCGCCTTTCACCGCCGCTACCTGGCCAAGCGCATGCCGGAGACTGGCAGCCAGCACCACCCGGCCTGCCCGTCGTTCGAGCCGTCGCCACAGCAGTCAGGGCTGGGCGAACTGGTGGGCGACGCAGTGCGCGAGTCCGAGGGGGCCGTGGAATTGCGGGTCGACTTCGCGTGGAGCCGCCAGGCCGGCGGCAAGGCTCTGGGCCGACGGACGGACGATGACCCGGGCGAGATCGAGGCGCCGCGGCGCCGCATGAGCCTGCGCGCGCTGACGCACTTTCTGTTCGAGCGCGCGGGCTTCAACCGCTGGTCGCCGGCGATGTCCGGTAAACGATCGCAGGGTGTGCTGCACAAGTACCTGCAGCGCGCCGCCGAGCAGGTGCGGGCGAAGGGTGTCGTGCTTGGCGAGCGCCTGTACGTGCCGGAGCAGTTCAACGAAGCGACGCACGCGGAAGCGGCGCGGCGCCGCCGAGAACGCCTGGGTGTGTTGCGGCCGCACGATGGCGTGGCGCCACTGGCCGTGGCGCTGGCCGAGTTCAAGGCGGCCGAGGCCTTCCCGGGCGGCTACCGGATCTGGCTGAAACACATGCCCGACGCGCCGCTGCTGGCGTCGGCCAAGACCTGGGAACGGATCGCGAGGACCTATGCGGCAGTGCTCGAAGCCCGTGACGCTGACCATGGTCAGCGTGTGCGCGCGGTGATCACGGCCTTGATCCGCGCGCGGCGCGAGCACACGTACGAGATCGACACTGCGACCCTGCTGCTGGCCAGCGATCAGTGGATCCCGGTCGAGGGCGTGCATGAACTGCCGTTGCTGCAGGCGCTCGTCGATGCGGGGCGGTACTTCGTCAAGCCGCTGCGTTACGACGCGCGCTGCGCAGCCGCGTTCGCCAATGCGCTGCTGCTGGACACGGGCGCCGTGCCGCTGCCGCTGCACGTGTACAGCCCCTTCATGACCCCACGCGAGCGTGAGGCCAAGGCCGCCACGCTGCGCGCTGCGGGCGGTGGCTGGGTGTGGTCCACCGACGAGCCGATGCACGCGTTGCCGCCGGCCGCACCGCGGCGCGCGTGAGGGCGGCGCGGCTGAACAAGCGCACT
>NZ_AZND01000089.1:0-13755 GCF_000576205.1 Methylibium sp. T29
CGGCGCGGCGTCGACCGCGGCTTCGTGCTGTCCGACCACGCCGACTGGCCGGCGTTGCTGGAGGCGATCGGGGCCACCGGCGCCGGGCGCATCGTCGTGACGCACGGCGAGACCGGCCCGCTGATCCGCTGGCTGCGCGAGCAGGGCCTCGACGCCGCCGCCTTCCAGACCGAGTACGGCGACGAGGACGAGACCGCCCCGCCGGCCGCGGAGACCGGCGGTGCGTGACTTCGCCCGGCTCTACGCCGCTCTGGATGCGACCACCTCGACGCACGAGAAGCTCGAGGCGCTGACGGCCTACTTCCGGGCCGCTCCCGCCCGCCATGCCGCCTGGGCGGCCTACTTCCTGGCCGGTGGCAAGCCGCGACAGGCCGTGCCGACGGCGCTGCTGCGTCAACTGGCCGCCGAGCGCGCCGGCCTGCCGCCCTGGCTGTTCGACGCCTGCTACGAGGCGGTCGGCGATCTGGCCGAGACGATCGCGCTCGTGCTGCCGCCGCCGGTGCGCGACAGCGCGCTCGGCCTCGATGACTGGATGCGCGAGCGCATCGGTCCCTTGCGCGGTGCGCCGCCCGAGCAGGTGCGCACGGCGCTGTTCGATGCGTGGGACGAACTCGACACCCCCGGCCGCTTCCTGCTCGGCAAGCTGATCGGCGGCGGCTTTCGCGTCGGCGTCTCGCGGCTGCTACTCACGCGCGCGCTGGCCGCGGTGGCCGGGCTCGACGCCAAGCTCATCGCCCAACGGCTGATGGGCTGGACCGACAAGGGCGCCCAGCCGACGGCCGACGCCTACGCCGCGCTGCTGGCGCCGGAGGCCGCAACCGGCGACGCCTCGCCCGGCGGCCAGCCCTACCCGTTCTTCCTCGCGCATCCGCTGCAGGCCGAGCCGCAGACGCTCGGCGCGCTCGCCGATTGGCAGGCCGAATGGAAGTACGACGGCATCCGCGCCCAGCTCGTGCGGCGCGGCGGACAATCCTGGCTCTGGTCGCGCGGCGAGGAGCTGATCACCGACCGTTTCCCCGAGCTGGCGAAGCTGTCGCTGCCCGACGGCGCGGTGATCGACGGCGAGATCGTCGTTTGGCAGGACAGCCGACCTGCCCCGTTCGCAGCCCTGCAGCGGCGCATCGGCCGCAAGACCCTCGGAGCGCGCCTGCTGCAGGAGTTACCAGCGGTGCTGATCGCCTACGACCTGCTGGAGCAGGAGGGTGTCGACCGGCGCGACGAGCCCCAGCACCTGCGGCGCATGCGCCTCGAGCAACTGATCTCCGCGACCGCCGACCCCGCGTTGCAGCTCTCGCCCCAGGTGCAGGCCCCCGACTGGGCTGCACTGGCCGTGCTGCGCGACACCGCCCGCGAGCGCGGCGTCGAGGGTCTGATGCTGAAGGCACGCGAGGCGCGCTATGGCGTCGGTCGCACCAAGGACGTCGGCGTGTGGTGGAAGTGGAAAGTCGACCCCTATGCCGTCGACGCGGTGCTCGTCTACGCCCAGGCCGGCCACGGGCGGCGCGCCTCGCTCTACACCGACTACACCTTCGCGGTGTGGGACGCCGCGCCGGACGGTGCGCCCGGCGAGCGCCGCCTGGTGCCGTTCGCCAAAGCCTACTCCGGCCTGAGCGACGCCGAGATCGCTCGCGTCGACGCGGTGATCCGCAAGACGACGATCGAGAAGTTCGGGCCGGTGCGCAGCGTGCGGCCGACGCTGGTGTTCGAGATCGGATTCGAGGGCATCGCTCTCTCGACGCGCCACAAGGCGGGCGTCGCGGTGCGCTTCCCGCGCATCCTTCGGCCACGTCCCGACAAGCCGGTCGAGGAGGCCGACACGCTCGCCACGCTGAAGGGCCTGCTCGCATGAACCGGCGCGCGTCGCCGCCAGCCGCACTCGACGGCTGGTTCGCCGCTCGCGGCTGGCAGCCGTTCGCGTTCCAGCGCAGGGTCTGGGCGGCGGCCGCGCGCGGCCAAAGCGGCCTGCTGCACGCCACCACCGGCGCCGGCAAGACCTACGCGGTCTGGTTCGCCGCCCTGGGCCGCGCGCTGCAGCAGCGGGCCGCCGGCACCGACGACAGCCGCGGCCTGCGGGTGCTGTGGCTCACACCGATGCGCGCTCTCGCCGCCGACACGCAGCGTGCGCTCGAGGCGCCGCTCTCCGAGCTGATGCCCGGCTGGCGCGTGGGCCTGCGCACCGGTGACACGCCGAGCTCCGAGCGCGCGCGCCAGGCGAAGTCGCCGCCCGCCGCGCTGGTCACGACGCCCGAGAGCCTGTCGCTGATGTTGAGCCAGGCCGACGCGGCGCGGCGCCTGCAGCACGTCGACATGGTGATCGTCGACGAATGGCACGAGCTGATGGGCAACAAGCGCGGCGTGCAGACCCAGCTCGCGCTGGCGCGGCTGCGGCACTGGCAGCCGCGCCTCGTCGTGTGGGGCCTGTCTGCGACGCTGGGCAACCTGCCGCGCGCGCGGCAGGTGCTGCTCGGCGACGCCGACGCCCAGGGCGTGCTGGTGCAGGGCCGCCTGCCCAAGCGCGTGGTGGTCGACACCCTGGTGCCGCCGAACCCGTCGCGCTTCCCCTGGGGCGGCCACCTCGGCATCGAGATGCTGCAGCCGGTGATCGACGAGATCGACCGGCACACGACCACGCTGGTCTTCACCAACACCCGCTCGCAGGCCGAGATCTGGTACCAGAAGCTGCTCGATGCGCGCCCCGACTGGGCCGGCGTGCTCGCGCTGCACCACGGCTCGCTCGATCCTGCACTGCGCGGCTGGGTCGAAGAGGGTCTGAAGTCGGGCCGGCTGAAGGCGGTGGTCAGCACCTCCAGCCTGGACCTGGGCGTCGACTTCCTGCCGGTCGAGCGCGTGCTGCAGATCGGCAGCCCGAAGGGCGTGGCGCGGCTGCTGCAGCGTGCCGGCCGCAGCGGCCATGCGCCCGGCCGGGTCTCACGGCTCACGCTGGTGCCGACGCACAGCCTCGAGCTGCTCGAGGCGGCCGCGGCGATCCGCGCGGTCGCCGCGCGCCGCATCGAGTCGCGCCGTGCACCGGACAAGCCGCTCGACGTGCTGGTGCAGCACCTCGTCACCGTCGCGCTCGGCGGCGGGTTTCGCGCGTCGGACCTGCTGGCGGAAGTGCGCCGCACCGACGCCTACCGCACGCTGACGGATGTCGAGTGGCAGTGGGCGCTCGACTTCGTCGCGCGCGGCGGACAGAGCCTGGTCGTCTACCCCGAGTACCGCCGCGTGCTGCCCGACGACGACGGCATGTACCGCGTGCCCGATGCGGCGATCGGCCGCCGACACCGCATGGGCATCGGCACCATCGTCTCCGACGCCGCGATGCAGGTGCGCTTCCTGAACGGCACGCGGCTCGGAAGCATCGAGGAGTCGTTCATCGCGCGGTTGCGCCGCGGTGACCACTTCCTGTTCGGGGGGCGCCGGCTGGAGTTCGTGCGCAGCCATGAGATGACCGCCTTCGTGCGGCCCGCGACCGGCCGGCGCGGCGCGGTGCCACGCTGGCAAGGCGGGCAGATGCCCCTGTCGTCCGAGCTGGCGCACGCGGCACTGGAGCGGCTGCAGCAGGCTGCGCGTGACCGTTTCCCCGGTCCCGAGATGCGGGCGCTGCGCCCTCTGCTCGAACTGCAGGCGCGCTGGTCGGCGCTGCCGGCGGCCGACGTGCTGGTGGCCGAGGCTATGCGCAGCCGCGAGGGCCAGCACCTGTTCCTCTATCCCTTCGCCGGGCGCCTCGTGCACGTCGGCCTTGCCGCGCTGCTGGCCTACCGTGTCGGCGCACGGCAACCGGCGAGCTTCTCGATCGCCGTCAACGATTACGGCTTCGAGCTGCTGAGCGCCACCCCCGTGGACTGGTCCGCGCTGCTCGCGACGCCAGAGGCCGCGCAGCGCCTGCTGACGACCGACGCATTGCTGGAGGACGTGCTGGCCGGCCTGAACGCCACCGAGCTGTCGCGCCGAAGATTCCGAGAGATCGCCCGCGTTGCAGGCTGGTGTTCCAGGGCTACCCGGGCCAGGCGCGCAGCGCACGGCAGCTGCAGGCTTCGTCGAGCCTGTTCTTCGACGTGTTCCAGCGCCATGACGCCGGCAACCTGCTGCTGGGCCAGGCCGAGCGCGAAGTGCTGGAACAGGAGCTGGAGCTCGGCCGGCTGCGTGAGACGCTCAACGAGCTGACCCAGCGACGCCTCGCCTTCGTCGAACTGCGCCGCGCAACGCCGTTCGGCTTCCCGCTGATGGTCGAGCGGCTGCGCGAGGCGCTCAGCACCGAGGCGCTGACGGACCGCGTCGCGCGGCTGCTGCGCGAACTCGAGCGAGCCGCCGCTCCGTGATGACCATGCAGATCGACATCGCCGGCGAAACCCTCGAACTGCTGCCCGCCCGGGCCGCATGGTGGCCGCGACAGCGGCTGCTGGTGGTGGCCGACGTGCACTTCGGCAAGGCCGCCGCCTTCCGCGCCGGCGGCCTGCCGGTGCCGCATGGCACGACATCGCAGAATCTGGCGGCGCTGGACACGCTGCTGGCATCGCGGCCGGCGCGCGGCATCGTCTTCCTCGGCGACTTCCTTCATGCTCGATCTTCTCAGGCTGGCGCCACTCTGGCGGCACTGCGGGCCTGGCGTCTGCGCCATGCGGATCTCGCGCTGACACTGGTGCGCGGCAACCACGACGCCCACGCCGGCGACCCGCCGGCCGACCTGGGCCTCGCGGTCGTGGACGAGCCCTGGCAGCTCGATCCCTTCGCATTCGGCCATCACCCGCGCCCGTCGGCCGGGCCGCATCTGCTCTGCGGTCACCTGCATCCGGTGCATCACCTGGCCTGGGGTGGCGAGCGCCTGCGGCTGCCCTGCTTCGTGGTCGGCCCGCAGCGCACTGTGCTGCCGGCGTTCGGCGCCTTCACTGGCGGCCACCCGGTGACGCCGGCCGATGACGACCGCCTGTTCGTCGCTACCGACGACGCGGTCTTCGCGGTGCCGCGCTGAGAAGACCCCGGATCAGCCGGTCGCGGCCAGCCGGCGGGCCGGCCACGCGCCCGCGCCAACCATCGCGCCCATCAGCCAGAACACGCCGGCCGCACCGAATGCCGCGCCGGCCATGCCGAAGCCGAGCGGCATCAGCGCGCTGGACAGGTTGATGGTCATCGAGCGCAGCGCGATCGCCTCGCCGTGGCGCGCCTGCGGCGTGATCTGGTGCAGCGTGGACATGATCATCGGCTGCACCGTGCCGAGTGCAAGGCCCAGCACCACCGCGCAGGCGCCCATCGCCAGCGCCGCGTGCGCCAGCGGATAGACGGCGAACACGGCAGCCGTCAGCAGCATCGCGCCGGCCAGCACCGCGCCCTCGCGCAGCCGGTGAGCGAGCAGCGGAATCACCAGCCGCACACCGGCCACCGCGAGCGCGAAGGCGCCGAGGATCAGTCCGATCGCCGACGCGCTGAGCCCGCGCTCGTGGCCCAGCACCGGCACCACGAAGCTGTGCACGTCCCAGCTGCTCGACAGCAGCCAGTTCACCAGCAGCAGCCGGCGCATCGGGGGCGCCGTCAGCAACTCCCAGGAAGCACGGTGGCTGCGCGGCGCACCGGCGGGAGCCGCTGCGGGCACCTCGCGCGGCACCCGGCGCGACCACAACAGGCTCGCGAGCGGCAGCAGGGCCAGCACCGCGAAGGCGGCACCGAAGCCGGCCGCGTCGATCACCACACCGGCGATCACCGGGCCGACCACATTGCTCAGCGCCGGCGCCAGGCCGAGCCAGCTGAACACGCGCTTCAGTCCGGTCGGGTCGCTCACCAGCCGGCCGGCCGTGCGCTGGATCGCGATCAGGCCGAAGTTCGCGCCACCACCACACAACATCGCGGCGGCACACAGCACCGCGTAGTGCCAGCCGACCGGCAGCAGCGTCGCCAGCACGGCCAGCAAGGCGCCGCCGAAGGCGAGCGCCACGGCCCAGCGCAGCGGGCGGTGGTAGCCGTGACGGTCGGCCATGCGGCCCGCCGGCAACGCGAGCACGATCGGCGCGACCGCGAACAGGGCCAGCAGCCCGCCGACCGCTGCTGCGCTGTGGCCTTCGTGCAGCGCGAGCAGTGGCGCGGCCATGCGCAGGCCGGTCATCGCGGCGTGCAGGCAGAGCTGGCCGCCGATCAGCGGCAGCAACCGCAGCGCCAGCGCCTTCGCGCGCTGAGCCGCCGGCGCGTCCTCAGCCACGGTGGTCGCGCGGGACGGGTTCTCGCTCCTCGTCTTCCACGGTCTCGAGGCCCCCCGGCAGCAGCGCCTGGGCCCGCGTCTCGTCCAGGGCCTCGACCGTCTTCAGCTTGCGCTGCATCACGTTCGTGCGGGTCTGGGCCGCATCGATGGTGTTGCTGGCCTCCTCGAGTTTCTTCTTCGTCTTGGCCAGCACCTCGCCGAACTTCGCGAACTCCTGCTTCACTGCGCCCAGCACTTCCCAGACCTCGGCCGATCGCTTCTCGAGCGCCAGCGTTCGAAAGCCCATCTGCAGGCTGGTCAGCGTGGCCAGCAGCGTGGTGGGGCCGGCCAGCGTCACGCGGTGCTCGCGCTGCAACGCCTCCACCAGCCCGGGCCGGCGCAGCGCCTCGGCGTACAGGCCCTCGGTGGGGACGAACAGGATCGCGAACTCGGTGGTGTGCGGCGCGGCGACGTACTTCTCACGGATGGTGCGCGCCTCCAACCGCAGGCGCTGCTCGATCGCCCGCGCCGCCGCCTCGGCCGCCGGTGCGTCGGCGCGCTCCTGCGCATCGAGCAGGCGCTCGTAGTCCTCACGCGGGAACTTGGCGTCGACCGGCAGCCAGGTCGGCAGGCCATCGTCGCGCCGCCCCGGGAACTTAACCGCGAATTCGACGCGCGCGCCGCTCCCAGGCACCGTCTCGACGTTGACGCCGTACTGCTCGGGCGTGAACACCTGCTCCAGCAAGCCGGCGAGCTGCACCTCGCCGAACACGCCGCGCGTCTTGACGTTGGTCAGCACGCGGTTGAGCGAACCCACGTCACGCGCCAGCCCCTGCATCTCGCCCAGGCCGCGGTGCACCTGCTCCAGCCGGTCGGCCACCTGTTTGAAGCTCTCTCCGAGACGCTGCTCCAGCGTGGCGTGCAGCTTCTCGTCCACCGTCTGACGCATCTGCTCAAGCTTCTTCTCGTTGTCGGCCTGCAGCGCCGTCAACCGCGCCTCGACCGCTTGGCGGACCTCGAGCAGTCGTCGTTCGTTGGCCTCGGACAGCGCGCGCAGCTGCTCGGCCTGGCTGTCTCCGAAGCGCTTGAGCGCGCCGTCCTGCGCCTCGCGCGCCGCCAGCGCCGACTGGGTGAGCGCGCCAGTGCTGCCGCGCAGCGTGTCCGACAGTGCCTGCTGCGTGGCCGCGAGCTGGGTGCGGAAGGAGTCGATCTGCTCGTTCTGCGTGCGCGCCACGTCGCTGCTCTGGTTCAGCAGCGTCTGCTGAAACAGGCCGAGCGAGGCGGTCAGTTCCTGGCGTGTGCCGCGCGCGCTCTCCTGCACCTCGCCGCGCAGTTCACGCTCCAGACGCTCGGCGTCGCCACGGACGGTCTGCTGCAGCCGCTCGCCGAGCCCGCGCAACGGCGCATCGTCGGGCCGACGCAACGCCAGCCACAGCAGCAACACGAGATTGAGCGCCAGTAGCGCGAGGACCAGGAGGGGCGACCAGTCGGGCAGTTGCATCGTGCCGTGATTGTGTCAGCCCGTCCCGGCCTCGCGACCGGTCATGAACTCAGCGCACCGTCAGCATGCGGCGCAGCGTGTTGTCGCGCAGCCGGTAGTGATGGAACAGCGCGGCGCCCGCGTGCAGCGCGATCACGCCGTAGGCGATGCGCCCCACGTCGCCGTGCCAGCCACGCAGCCACTTGCCCAGGTCCTTGTTCTCGGAAGCGAGCGGTGGTAACTCGATGCCGAAGAACGGCACCGGGTCGCCGCGCAGGCTCAGCATCACCCAGCCGACCAGCGGCATGCCGACCATGAAGGCGTACAGCAGCAGGTGCACCGCGTGCGCGGCCAGCCGCTGCGCGCGCGGCGGCGCCGGCACGATGGGCGGCGTGCCGCCGCGCCATCGCCCCCACAGGCGCACCAGCACCAGGCCCATCACCGTCAGGCCGATCGAGAAATGCGCATGGCGCAGGAACTCGCGCAGCGGCGTGCCGCGCTCGAACAGCACGCGCAGCTCGATGCACAGGTAGGCCAGCGCGATCAGCGCCAGCATCAGCCAGTGCATCGTGACGGACAGCCGCCCATAGGCAGCCGGCGCAGCGTCAGGACGCATGGGCCGCGACTCAGAAGCTGAAACGCGCGCCGGCGTAGAGCTGGCGCGGCACACCGGCGAAGGCCCCGTTGACCCGGCTGACGAGATAGCGCTTGTCGGTCAGGTTGGTGGCGCTCAGGTACAGCGTCACGCCCTGCGGCTTCAGGCGGTAGTTGAACGAGGCGTTGAGCGTCGTGTAGCTCGGGATCACGCCCGACTGTCCATCCGCCGCCGGCGCCCGCGTGTTGAGCGCATCGGTGTACTGCTCGCTCACGTGCGTGAGGCCGATGCGCGCATCCCAGGTCGAGCCGTGCTCGTAGCCGAGCCCGGCCGACAGCAGGTGCCGCGGCGCGTAGGGCAGGCGCTTGCCACGGGCATTGGCGAACACCGTGGTCTCGTCCTCGCCGGGCGCGAAGTCGGGCGTCAGCAGATCGCTGTCGAACCGGGCGGTGAACAGGCTCGTGTAGCTCAGTGTCAGGTAGGGGTTGTGGGGCCGGCCCTGAAGGCGGCCGAAGTCGATGCGTGAACCGAACTCGACGCCGCGGTTGAGGGTGCGACCGGCATTCGCGAAGGTCTGCCCCAGGCCGACCGCGTAGCCCGGCAGGATCTGGTTCTTGAAGTCGATCTGGAACAGCGTGGCCTCCAGCTGCACGCCCTGCCGCGGACGATGGCGCATTCCGAGCTCGATGTTGGTGCTGAGCTCCGGGTCGACCTTCTGCAGGTCGGCGTCGCCGGGTGGCAGGTTGGCATCGGGCCGAGGCGGCGCGATGCCGCGGTGGATGCCGGCGAACAGCGTGGTGTTGGCGAGGCCGAAGTAGGTCAGCCCGAAACCGGGCAGCAGCTCGTTGTTGCGTTGCGATGTCTCGATGCCGGGCGTGACCGGCGCGAACTCGTCCTGCGTGATGCGGTTCTTCTGACGGTAGCTCTCGTAGCGCACGCCGGGCGTGAACGACCAGTCACCGGCGTAGAAGGTGTTCTGAACGTAGGCGGCGACGGCGTCAGTCTCGATGTCGAATTCGTCGCGCAGTCCGGTGCCGGGCGAGTGCTCGCGCGCGGTGGGTGTCGCGCCGTTGTAGCGCTTGCGGTTCACCTTCTCGTGGTGCAGCCGCACCCCGGCGACCAGCTCGCTGCGCAGGCCGAAGGCGCCATGCTGCATCTCGAGGCGCGGTTCGATGCCGTAGAACTCGTAGCGACGCGGACGCATCTGGTTGCCGCACAGGCTCGCGAACTGCTCGAAGCCATTCGGCACCGTGTAGTCGATGTCCTCCGGACAGCCGGCAACGAGGCCCGCACCGTCAGCCCCGACCTCATCGAAGCGCAGGCCTTCGCGCTCCTTCTCGGCTTCCACACCGTCCGCTTCGGCCTCGACGATCGCGTCGAGCTGGCGGTACGAGGCGCGATCGGTCTTCTGGTAGTAGACCTGGGTCGCGAGCCGCGTGGTGTCGGAGAAGTTGAAGCTGTGCACGGCCTGGAAGGCGGTGCGCTCGAGCTCGAAGACATCGTTGCGGAAGGCGTTCTGGTACGGGTCGGCGTCGTAGCGGGCCTGGTCGAGGCCGGCTTCGCCGAACTTCGAATCCTCCTCGTAGTAGCCGAACTTCAGGCGCAGCGACTGCTTGTCGCCCAGGTCGAACTCGGTCTTCAGCGACGCGTCGCGGATGCGGTGGAAGCTGCCGTCGCGGCTGCCGTTGCCTCGGCGCAGTGCCGCCTCGGCGAGCCAGCCGCCCCAGTCGCCGCCGCTGCCGACCGCGCCGGCGGCACGGCTGAAATTGCGGTCACCGACCGCCAGGTCCACTTCGCCGCCGAAGCTGCGCCGCACCGGCTTGGTCACGAAGTTGATCACGCCACCCACCGTCTGCGGTCCGTGGACGATCTGGCCCGAGCCCTTGATCACCTCGACCCGCTCCACACGCTCCAGCGGCGTGTGGTAGTGGGCCGTCGGGTCGCTGTAGGGCGCCAGGTGGATGGGCATGCCGTCCTCCAGCAGCAGCGTGCGGCTGGTACGGCGCGGGTCCAGCCCGCGGATGCCGATGTTCAGATTCAGCCCGAAGGCGTCCTCGCCGACCACGTGCAGGCCGGGCACGGCCTGCAGCGCCTCGCGGACCGAATAAGGCCGCTCGGCCTCGAGCTGCCGGGCGCCGACCACCGCGCTCGATCCCGGCACGGCTTCCAGCCGATCCGGCAGCGTGCCCGTCACGGTCACGCTCGGCAGGGCCGAGATCGCGCGTCGGTCGGGCGCGATTTCCTGCGCCGAACCGAACGAGGACAGACAGGCCAGCGCCACGCCGGGCGCGAACCGGCTCGAGGTTTTCTTGGAGGGGGTCATCGTCGAATCCGTGAAAGTCAGAATGAGGAAAGACGCGCTCTCAGGCGCGTCCGTCATTCAAACTGACAACAAGCTGTCGACGACCGGGAAAAGCTCCCGCTCTATTTGCGGGAAAACGCCGAGACGGCCTCGCACGAGGCATTCCGATCAGCGCGGCGCCAACACCTCCGGGTTCACCGGCGTCGGCGGACGACCAGCCTGCGGCCCGCAGCCCAGCGCCGCGATCAGGTTGTCGACCGCCAGGCTCGCCATCGCGCGGCGCGTGGCGACGGAGGCGCTGGCGATGTGCGGCGTGAGCACGACGTTGGGCAGTTCCAGCAATGCCGGGTTCAGCTTCGGTTCGCCCTCGAACACGTCGAGCCCGGCCGCGGCGATGCGGCGCGCCTTCAGAGCCTCGGCGAGCGCCGCGTCGTCCACCACGCCGCCGCGCGCGATGTTGGTGAGCGTGGCGGTCGGCTTCATGTGCGTCAGCTCGACTGCGCCGATCGCATGGTGCGAAGCCGCCGAGTACGGCAGCACCAGCACCAGGTGATCGGACTCGCGCAGCAGCGTGGCCTTGTCGACGTAGCGCGCGTTCAGGGCGGCCTCGATCTCCGGCGCCAGCCGCGAACGGTTGTGATAGATCACCGGCATGCCGAAACCCAGCGCGCCGCGCCGTGCGATCGCCTGGCCGATGCGGCCCATGCCGAGGATGCCGAGCGTGGCGCCATGCACGTCGGAGCCGACGAGCTGGTCGTAGTGCCACTTCGTCCATTCGCCGCGCCGCAGGTAGTGTTCCGATTCCGCGATGCGCCGCGCAGCGGCCATCATCAGCGCGAAGCCGAAGTCAGCGGTGGTCTCGGTCAGCACGTCGGGCGTGTTGGTGACGATGACGCCGCGCGCCGTGCAGGCGGCCACGTCGATGTTGTTGTAGCCGACCGCCATGTTGCAGACCGCACGCAGCTGCGGGCAGGCCGCCAGCACCTCGCGTCGATGCGCTCGCTGCCGGTGGTGAACGCGCCGGCCTTGCCTTGCAGGCGCGCAATCAGCTGTGCCTTGTCGAGCACCGTGTCGCTCGGGTTGTCCTCGACCTCGAAGTGCGCGCGCAGGCGATCGACGATGTCGGGGAAGGCGGCACGCGCCACCAGGACCTTGTCCATGCGTTCTTGCTCCTAGAGAAACCAGATGAAGGTCATCACCGCGAACAGCGGCAGCAGGATGCCGCAGCTCCAGACCATGTAGCCGAAGAAGCTGGGCATCCGGAGCCCGCGGTCCTCGGCGATCGCCTTGACCATGAGGTTGGGCGCGTTGCCGATGTAGCTGTTCGCGCCCATGAAGACCGCGCCGGCCGAGATGGCCGCCAGCACCGGCGCCAGCGTCGTCATCAGCACCTGCGGGTCGCCGCCGGCGAGGTTGAAGAACACCAGGTAGGTCGGCGCGTTGTCGAGGAAACTCGACAGCAGCCCCGACGCCCAGAAGTACATCGCCGGGATCGGCTGTCCGTCGGGCGCGGTGACGAGCCCGACGATCGACGCGAACACGCCCGCCGGGCCGGCCTTCAGCATCGCCAGCACCGGCGCGATGGTCAGGAAGATGCCGGCGAACAGCTTGCCCACCTCGAGCATCGGCGCCCAGTTGAACTGGTTGCTGTCGTGCACGCCGCGCGGCGTGAGCTTCAGTGACAGCAGCGTCACGCCGACCAGCGCCACGTCGCGCACCAGTTGCGGCAGGCCGACCGGGGTGCCGAAGACCGCGAATTCGATGCCCGGCTGCCAGGTGCCGCTCATCAGCACCAGTGCGACCACCACGCCCAGCAGCAGCAGATTGACCTTGCCCTCGATCGCGAAGCCCGGCGTGTCGGGCGTCGGGTCGACCGGGCACACACCTTCCTTCACGTAGTAGTGGCGGTCGATCACATAGAAGATGGCCAGCAGCGCACCGACCAGGAACAGCGTCTCGGGAAAGATGTGCTTCACCGTCCAGAAGAAGTCCACCCCCTTCAGGAAGCCGAGGAACAGCGGCGGGTCGCCCAGCGGCGTCAGCGAACCGCCTGCGTTCGAGACGATGAAGATGAAGAAGATGACGACATGCGCCGCATGCCGGCGGTTGTCGTTGGCGCGGATCAGCGGTCGGATCAGCAGCATCGACGCCCCGGTGGTGCCCATGAAGCTCGCCAGCACCGCGCCGATCGCCATCAGCACCACGTTGAAGCCCGGGCTGCCGTGGAAGTTCCCGCGGATGTGGATGCCACCGGCCACCGTGAACAGCGCGGTCAGCAGGATGATGAACGGGATGTATTCCGCCAGCGCCGCATGGACCAATGCCGCAGCGGCGGCGCCGGCGCCGAACAGCGCGCCGAACGGCAGCATGAAGGCCGCCGCCCAGCCGAGTGCGACCTTGCCGTAGTGGTGGTGCCAGAAGGCGGGCACCAGCAGCGGCATCAGGGCGATGGACAGCAGGATGCCTGCGAACGGGACCGCCCAGACCACGCCGAGGGCACTGCCGTCGATCTCGGCCGCCCCCGCGACGGTGGGCAGGCAACCGACCAACGCCAGCAGAATGAAATGCCATCGCGCGGCGCGGCGGGGGTGGAGTGCGACGGTCAGCATTGATATATCAGTTGTCAGGAAGTTGTGAGCATACGCTGCGCGACGTGGGCGGCCGCCAGATCCCAGGCGGCATGGCCGACGGTCTTGAACACCGGCGCAGCGCCACCTTCCGGCCGGGCATCGAGATGGTCGACGAGTTCGGTGACGCCGGACCAGACCACTGCCGCCTGGATCAGGTCGCCGGCTTCGTGGCGTGCGCCGTCGAGCGCATCGACGACGACGCGGCGCGCCCGCAGCAGCGCTGGCGGCAACTCGGCCATTTGCGGCGTGAAAGCCCCGACGCCGACCACCAGCAGGCCGGCGGGCTGTTGGTCCGGCAAGACCGGCCGCAGGCTCGTGGTCAGTGTCACGACGGCCTGCGCTGTACGGAGGGCGTCGGCAAGATGGCCATGTGCCGTGAGCTCGACGCTGCCCAGTTCGGCCGCCAGCCGCTCAGCGAACGCGTCGGCCTGCGCCGTCGTCCGGCCCACGACATGCAGCGCCCTCACCTCGCCCAGTTCAGCCAGCACGCGCGCGTGCGCCAGCGCCTGCGCGCCGGTGCCCAGCAAGGCCACCGACCGGACCGGCGCGGTCGAGAGTACGCGCAGGCCGAGCGCCGTG
>NZ_AZND01000090.1:0-13565 GCF_000576205.1 Methylibium sp. T29
CCGAGCCAGGCCGCCCCGCGCACGCCCGAGGCGTCGCCATGCTGCGAGAGCGCGAGCCGCGTCCGCACCGGCGGGTCGTGGCGGGCGCCGAACACCCAGGGTGTCCACAGGCTCGGCAGGCGTTCGATGAGCCCCGGCAGACGCGAGGCGCCGCCGCCGAACACGATGACGTCCGGGTCGAGCAGGTTGACCACCGACGCCAGCGCCCGCGCCACGCGCAGCGCATGGCGGTCGAGGCTGGCCTGGCAGGCCGCATCGCCGGCCAGGGCGCCCTGGCCGATCGCCACGCGTCGATGGCCGGGCCACCATGGCGGCGGTGGTCGGCGGCCACGGCCGGGCCGCTGAGCCAGGCCTCGATGCACCCGGCAGTGCCGCAGTAGCAGGCCGGCCCGGGGCGTTCGTCGTCGCGTGCCCAGGGCAGGGGGTTGTGACCCCATTCGCCGGCCAAACCGTTCGGGCCCTGCAGGACCCGGCCATGCACCGCCACGCCCCCGCCGCAACCGGTGCCGAGGATCACCGCGAACACCACCGCCGCGCCGGCGCCGGCCCCGTCGGTGGCTTCGGACAGCGCCAGGCAGTTGGCGTCGTTGGCCAGGGCGATCGGCTGGCCCAGCAGCGCCTCCAGATCGCGTTGCAGCGGCTGGCCGTTGAGGCAGGTGGAGTTGGCATTCTTCATCGCGCCGTCGGCGCGCCGCGTGCCGGTGTGCCGATGCCGACGCTGATGGCGCTCCCGGCGGCCGTACGGGCCTGCTCGACCAGGCCGCCGATGGCGGCCAGCGCGGCCCGGTAATCGTCGGGCGGTGTCGGGATGCGCTCGCGCCAGCGCGTGGCGCCGGTGTCGTCGAGCAGCATGGCTTCGATCTTGGTGCCGCCGAGGTCGATGCCGAGGGCGGGCAGGGGGCTGGGCTCATGGTCGGTAGGTCGGCCGCGAAGGCCGTCATCGCGTTGACTGCACTGTAGTGAAGCCCGGGCCGTCATGGGGCGGCCCGTAGAATCTTGGGTTTGCTGTCGGGGAATCGATTGAATCAAGAAGTGAGCGCGCGGCGCGGCCCGTGCCGGCCCGGAATGGTGGGTCGGGCTCTGCAGACCGTGGTGCTGGCGACGCTGTGCGCAGCCGGCTTCGGGGTTCGATCGCAGCCCGCCCCGGCCGCATCGGAAGCTGCAGTCGCTCCAACAGCCGCTTCGGTACCCGCGCCGGCTGTCATTCCCGTGTCGATCCCTGCCCCGGAACCGACCGTCGCGTCGACCCCGGCGCACTCTGCGGCGTCAGCCGTCGCAGCGGAACCTGCACCTGCGCCCGCATCTGCAGCGCGGCCCGCTCCGGCACAGGCCGTGGTGCCAGCCAGGACACGGCCTGCAACGCCGGTGCCAGTGCCGACCCCAGCGCGGGCTTCGGCTTCACCGGCGGTTCAGGTGCCGGTCTCGACCCCGGCCCCAACACGGGCGGTGGCTGCCGCGAGTGCAGGCGGGGTGGTGACCGCATCGCAGCCGATCTTCGTGCTCAACTCGCTGGACGCGACGATCAGCGTGATCGATCCCGTGAGTTTCACCGAACTGCGCCGTCTGCCCACCGGCAAGGAGCCGCACCATCTCTACCTGTCGCCCGACGAGCGTTCGCTGCTCGTCGCGAATGCGATGTCGGACACCCTGACGCTGGTCGATCCGAAGACCGGGCTGGTGCAACGCACGATCGCCGGCGTCGACGATCCCTACCAGCTGCGCTTCTCACCCGACATGAAGTGGTTCGTCACCGCGGCGAACCGGCTCGACCATGTGGCGATCTACCGCTGGACCGCCGGCGCCGACGGCGGCGACTTCAAGCTGGTGAAGAAGGTGGCCGCCGCCAAGACACCGAGCCATCTGTTCATCGACAGCAGGAGCAGCGTGGTCTACGCCTCGCTGCAGGACAGCGACCAGCTGGTGGCGATCGACCTCGCCACGCAGGCCCCGCGCTGGACGGTGCCGACCGGCAAGCTCCCGGCCGACGTCTACCTGACACCAGACGACAAGCAATTGCTCGTCGGCCTGACCGGCGACGAGTTCGTCGAGGTCTACGACGTGACCTCCGCCACCGCGAAGCTGGTCAAGCGCATCAAGACCGGTGCCGGCGCGCACGCCTTTCGCGCCTGGGGCGACGGACGCCACGTGCTCGTGAGCAACCGCGTGGCCAACACCATCAGCCGCATCGACCTGCAGACGCTCGCCGTGGTCGACACCTATCCGGCGCCCGGCGGGCCGGACTGCATCGACGTGATGGTCGATGCGCAGGGCACGAAGACCATCCTGGTCACCTCGCGCTGGGCACGCAAGCTCACGGTGATCGACCCGGTCAAGCGCCAGGTGGTGCGCCAGGTCGCCGTCGGCCGCTCGCCGCATGGCGTGTGGACCTTGGCCCATGCGTCTCGCCGCTGAGCTGCGACGTGCGTTGGCCGCCGTGGCGGCCGCGTTGTGCGGCGGCGCAGCGCTCGCCGCGGCCTGCGACAAGCCGGTCTATCTGAGCTTCGACACCGGGCACATGGGCGTGGCCCCGCTGGTGGCCGAGGTGCTGCAGCGCCAGCAGGTCCGGGTCACGTTCTTCCTTGCCAACGAGCGCACCCTGACCGACGGCAGCAGCCTCGACGATCAGTGGGCGCCGTGGTGGAAGGCGCGTGCCGCCGAGGGCCATGCCTTCGGCTCTCACACCTGGGACCACTGGGTGTGGCGCGCCGACCGCGGTGCGGGCTTCAGCGTGCGGCCCACCGCCGGCCCCGACAGCGGGCGAACGCTCTCGGTCACCGCGACCGAGTACTGCGCGGCGCTGAAGCGGCCGCTGCAGCGCTTCGAGCAGATGACCGGGCAGCCGGCGCTGCCGCTGTTCCGCGCGCCCGCCGGACGCACCTCGCCGGCCTTGCTGAAAGCGGCCGAAACCTGCGGCTACAAGCACGTGCCGTGGTCGCCGGCCGGCTTCCTGGGCGACGAGCTGCCTAGCGACAAGTACCCGAACGCGCAACTGCTGTCGAAGGCGCTGCGCGACATCCGGGCGGGTGACATCCTCCTGGCCCACCTGGGGATCTGGTCGCGCCAGGACGCCTGGGCGCCGGCGGTGCTGGAGCCGCTGATCGAGGGCCTGAAGGCCCGCGGGCTGTGCTTCGCGACCCTGCGCGAGCATCCCGACTACCGCGCCTGGATCTCGGCCCATCCGCTGCATTGAGTCCGGCGATGGATACCCTGACCGATCTGTTCGCGCAGGCCCAACAGGCCTTGTTCGAGGCCGTGGTTCAGCCCTTGCTGTTCTCGCTCGGCTTCGGCAACCTGCTCGAGGACGGCTTCGATGCCACCGGCTGGCTGCTGGTCGGTCTGCTGCAGCTGGCGGTGATGCTCGCGGTCATTGCACCGCTGGAGCGCTGGCGGCCGGTGGAACCGGTGGTGGACCGGCGCGCCGTGCGCGTGGACGTGCTGTACACGCTGCTGCACCGCCTGGGCCTGTTCCGTGTGGCGCTGTTCTTCGCCGTCGATCCGCTGTGGGACGCGCTGTTCGGCGCGCTCAGCGTGCAGGGCTACGGCGGCTGGCAGCTCGATCAGTGGATGGCTCCCGCGTGGCCGGGCGTCAGCGACACGGCGCTGTTCGCTTTCGTGGCCTACCTGCTGGTGTTCGACCTCGCCGACTACTGGATTCACCGAGGCCAGCACGGCCTGAACGCCTGGTGGGCGCTGCATGCGCTGCACCACAGTCAGCGCCAGATGACGATGTGGAGCGACAGCCGCAACCACCTGCTCGACGACCTGCTGCGCGACGCGCTGCTGGTGCTGCTGGCGCGGGCGATCGGCGTCCCGCCGGGCCAGTTCATCGCGGTCGTCGCGGTCACCCAGCTGCTGGAGAACCTGCAGCACGCGAACCTGCGTCTGAGCTTCGGTCGCGTCGGCGAACGTCTGCTGACCAGCCCGCGCTTCCACCGCCTGCACCACAGCATCGGGCTGGGCCACGAGTCGAACGGGCAGGGCACGCTCGGCGGCCACAACTTCGCGGTGCTGTTCCCGCTGTGGGACGTGCTCTTCGGCACCGCGAACTTCGAGAACCGCTACGACCCGACCGGCGTGCGCGACCAGCTGCCTGGCGAGGGCGCGCGCGACTACGGCCGCGGCTTCTGGGCCCAGCAATGGCGCGGGTTGCAGCGCCTGTTCGGGCGTGCCTGAGCAACGGCGCGTCCGGCGGCCCTTGGGTATGCTCATCGGATGAAGCAACTGGTCGATTCCTTCTGGCGGGCCGCCGCCTACTGTCTGCACCCGCGCGTCATCTGGCTGTCGGTGCTGCCGCTGCTGCTGACCGGCGTGCTGGCCGCGGTCCTGGGCTACTTCTTCTGGGAGAGTGCGCTGATCGCCGTGCGCACCCAGCTTGATGCCTGGTCGCTGACCGGCAGTGCGCTCGGCTGGCTCGAATCGGTCGGCGCGGGCAGCCTGCGGACCCTGGTCGCGCCGCTGATCGTGCTGGCGCTGGCGGTGCCTGCGCTGGTGATCCTGTCGCTGCTCGCGGTGGCCTGATCATGATGCCCAGGCTGGTCGACCTGGTGGCGCAACGGCGCTTCGCCGCGCTCGAACGCCGGCATGGCGAGCCGGTGTGGCGCAGCGTGCTGTACTCGCTGGGCGCGACCCTGCTGGCGGTGGGCGCGCTGGTGATCTCGATGCCGCTGTGGCTCGTGCCGCCGCTGGTGCTGTTGCTGCCTCCGCTGATCTGGGGCTGGCTCAGCTACCGCGTGATGAGTTTCGATGCGCTCGCCGAGCACGCGACGCGCGACGAGCGGCGCGAGCTGATGCGCGTGCACCGCCTGCCGCTGCTGGGCATCGGCATCGTCACCGGCTACCTGGGTGCGGCGCCCGCGCTGGTGTGGGCGGTGAGCGCCGCGCTGCTGGTGTTCGCGCCGGTGCTGATCGTGGTGTCGGTGTGGCTGTACACGCTGGTGTTCGCCTTCTCGGCGCTGTGGTTCAGCCACTACTGCCTGGCCGAGCTGCAGGCGCTGCGCGAACGCAGTGCCGCGCCGACGCCGCCGCAGCCTGATGCGCTCGGGATCGATGCCGTGCCGGCGGCGCCGCCGGCGCTGCCGCCGGTCTGAGTGGCCGCCGAGGGAAAACGAACATGGAATTCGGACTGCTGATCATCGGGGACGAGATCCTGTCGGGCAAGCGCCAGGACAAGCACCTCGCCAAGACCATCGAACTGCTGGCCGAACGCGGCCTGCAGCTGGCCTGGGCGCGCTACGCCGGCGATGACCGCGCGCGCATCACCGCGGACCTGCGCGACGCCTTCGCCAGCGGTGCGGCGGTGTTCTCCTGCGGCGGCATCGGCGCGACGCCGGACGACCACACGCGCCAGTGCGCGGCGGCGGCGCTCGGCGTGCCGCTGGCGTTGCACCCGCAGGCGCGCGACCTCATCCTCGAGCGCATGCGCGATGTGGCGGCGGAGCAGGGCCTGCCCTACGAACCCGATCGCGACGACAACCGCCACCGGCTCAACATGGGCGTGTTCCCCGAAGGCGCGCGCCTCATCCCCAATCCGTACAACAAGATCGCCGGTTTCACACTCGACGGTCCGGCCGGCGGTGCCGTGCATTTCGTCCCCGGCTTCCCGGTGATGGCGTGGCCGATGATGGCCTGGGTGCTCGACACGCACTACGGTCACCTGCGCGGCGGCGGCCAGGCCGAGCGCTCGGTGATCGTCTACGGCGCCATGGAGGCCACGCTGACGCCGCTGATGGAGGCCATCGAGGCCGAGTTCGGCGACGTCAAGGTGTTCAGCCTCCCGAGCGTCGACCACCCGGAGCACGGGCGCCACATCGAGCTCGGCGTGAAGGGCGCCAACGCGCTCTCGCTGGGTCGCGCCTACGCCGTGCTGCTGGAGGGACTGGCCAACCACGGAGCCAGGCTGGGCCCCGAAATGGTGCGATGACGACGCCCGGAATCGCCCGGTTAAGGTGCGTAATCCGCGTTGAATTGGTGCCTGATCGATCCGCCTTGCCGTCCATGGGCCGTCGAGGCGCACGCGTGCACCGTTCGTGCTCCTGTCCTGGGCATGGTTTCTGCTAAATTTCCAAGAGCCCTTTCCGGCCATTGCCGGGGCCTCTCAGCCCCATTTCCCCCACACCGACACAACGTCCCGCTAGGAGCACCTGATGGCCAACAAGACCGTCGCCGACGTGATGAAGATGGTGAAGGAAAACGAGATCAAGTTCGTTGATTTCCGTTTCACCGACACCCGCGGCAAAGAGCAGCACGTATCCGTGCCCGTCTCGCATTTCGACGAAGACAAGTTCACGTCGGGCCACGCCTTCGATGGCTCTTCGATCGCCGGCTGGAAGGGCATCGAAGCCTCCGACATGCAGCTGATGCCCGACCCGAACACGGCCAACATCGACCCGTTCTTCGAAGAGCCGACGCTGATCCTGACCTGCGACGTCATCGACCCGGCCGACGGCAAGGCCTACGAGCGCGACCCGCGCTCGCTTGCCAAGCGCGCCGAGGCCTACATGAAGGCCTCGGGCCTGGGCGATGCCGCCTACTTCGGCCCGGAGCCGGAGTTCTTCGTGTTCGACAGCGTGCGCTGGAGCAACGACATGTCGGGCTGCTTCGCCAAGATCGAGAGCGAGGAAGCCGCCTGGAACACCGGCAAGGAATACGAGCACGGCAACTCGGGCTTCCGTCCGGCCGTCAAGGGCGGCTACTTCCCGGTGCCGCCGGTCGATTCGGGCCAGGACCTGCGTTCGGAGATGTGTCTGATCCTCGAATCCCTGGGCATCCCGGTTGAGGTGCACCACCACGAGGTGGCGAATGCCGGCCAGATGGAGATCGGCACGAAGTTCAGCACGCTGATCCAGCGCGCCGACTGGGTGCAGCTGCAGAAGTACGTGATCCACAACGTGGCCCATGCCTACGGCAAGACCGCGACCTTCATGCCCAAGCCCATCGTCGGCGACAACGGCTCGGGCATGCACGTTCACCAGTCGGTCTGGAAGGACGGCAAGAACCTGTTCGCCGGTGACGGCTACGCCGGCCTGAGCGAGTTCGCGCTGTTCTACATCGGCGGCATCATCAAGCACGCCCGTGCGCTGAACGCGATCACGAACCCCGGCACCAACAGCTACAAGCGCCTGGTGCCCGGCTTCGAAGCCCCGGTGAAGCTGGCCTACTCGGCCAAGAACCGCTCGGCCTCGATCCGCATCCCCTACGTGGCGAACCCGAAGGGCCGTCGTGTCGAGGCGCGCTTCCCCGATCCCCTGATGAACCCCTACCTGGGTTTCGCGGCGCTGCTGATGGCCGGCCTGGACGGCGTGGAGAACAAGATCCACCCGGGCGAAGCCGCCACCAAGGACCTGTACCACCTGCCGCCGGAAGAGGACGCGAAGATCCCGACCGTCTGCGCCAGCCTCGAGCAGGCGCTCGAGTACCTGGAGAAGGACCGTGCCTTCCTCACCAAGGGGGCGTGTTCACCGACTCCTACCTCGACGCCTACATCGACCTCAAGATGCAGGAAGTCACGCGCTTCCGCATGGCGACCCATCCGGTCGAGTTCGACATGTACTACACGCTCTGATCGCCGAGGCGGGCCTGCGGGCCCGCCGACCGGCGCGCAAGTCGCGTGTGAGCAAGGGACGGCATCTGCCGTCCCTTTTTCTTGGCGGCGCTGTGTGCTCCAGCCGCCCACCGCGCGTTGAATGCGGGATGCCGGATACTCCGGTCGCAGGGCGTCGCGCTGTTGCGGATCGTCGGGATGAAGGAGTCGGGATGAGTCGATGGACGGTTGAACTGCGCGTGCTGGTCGCGGCAGGGCTGGTGAGCTCGGCCGCTGGTGCGGGGGCCCAGGAGCCCGTCATCTACAAGTGCCCGGGCAACCTGTACACCAGCGCCTACACGCCAAAGGAGGCCGCCGCCAAGGGCTGCAAGACGCTCGAGGGCGCGCCGATCACGGTGATCCAGGCGCCGGCGCGGCGCGCTCCGGCCGCCACGCCGAGCGGCGAATCGCGTCCCGCAGACAGCCGTGTCGACCCGGCCGACCAGCGGGCGCGCGACACCGACAAGCGCCGCATCCTCGAGACCGAGCTGCGCCGCGAAGAGGAGCGCCTGACGGCGCTGAAGCAGGAGTACAACAACGGCCAGCCCGAGCGACGCGGCGACGAGAAGAACTACCAGAAGTACCTCGACCGCGTGGCCGAGATGAAGGCCAGCATCGAGCGCTCCGAGTCCGACGTGGCGGCCCTGCGGCGCGAGCTCTCCAAGGTCACCGGCGGCAGCGGTGGCTGAGCGGCGCGGCATCGCCGTCGCGGCCGGCACGGCAAGCACCACACTGCCGGCTGCGGCGCACTGGAGCGAGGCCTTCGACCTGCTCGCCACCATGGTGGCGGTGGTCCAGCCCGACGGGCGCTGCCTGTTCGCCAACGCGGCGTTCGAGAACGTCCTGGGCCTGTCGCGCCGCAACGTGCTGCGGCGCGACTGGTTCGAATGGTTCGTCGATCCCTCGCTGCTGCGGGACACCGTCGCCGCGGTGGCCTGCAACGAGTTCTCGACCAGCCGCCTCGACGCCCAACTCAAGCGGCCCTTCGTGTCACCCGGTGAGCCGCTGCTCGTGCACGTGATCGTCAACCAGATGGAGCAGTCCGACGTCACGCTGGTCGAGCTGATCGAGATCGAGCAGCAGACCCGGCAGGACCGCGAGGAACGCGCGCTGGACCAGGTGCGCGCCACCAAGGAGCTGATCCGCAACCTGGCGCACGAGATCAAGAACCCGCTGGGCGGCATCCGTGGCGCGGCGCAACTGCTGCAGATGGAGGTCGAGTCCAAGGGCCTGAGCGAGTACGCCCAGGTCATCATCCACGAGGCCGACCGCCTGCAGGCGCTGGTCGACCGGCTGCTGGCGCCGCACCGCCGCCCGCACGTGGTGGGCGACGTCAACATCCACGAGGTGTGCGAGCGGGTGCGCGCCCTGATCGTGGCCGAGTTCCCCGCGGGCTCCGGATCGAACGCGACTACGACACATCCATCCCCGACTTCCGCGGCGACCGCGAGCAGCTGATCCAGGCGGTGCTGAACATCGCCCACAACGCCGCCCAGGCGCTGGGCGAGCGCATGGTGGCCGGTGACGCCCGCATCGTGCTGCGTACGCGGATCGCCCGGCAGGTCACGCTCGGCAAGCAGCGCTTTCGTTTGGCACTGGAATTGCATATTGAGGACAACGGTCCGGGCGTTCCCGAGGCCATCCGTGATCGCATCTTCTACCCCCTGGTTTCTGGGCGCGATGGCGGATCGGGCTTGGGGCTCACACTGGCACAGACCTTCGTGGCGCAACATCAGGGCACGATCGAATGCGAGAGTGAACCGGGCAGGACGCTGTTCAAAATCACGATGCCGTTACCCTGACCCGTTGTCGGGGCTGCGGCTGGCAAGACGCTCAGGGATCGCAGAGCCGCATGAAATCCATCTGGATCGTCGACGACGATCAATCCATCCGCTTCGTGCTCCAGAAGGCCCTGCAACGCGAGGAGCTGCCGGTGCGCTGCTTCGCGAACCCGCGCGACGTGCTCGCGGCGCTCGACGACGGCGACGCGCCGCAGGTGCTGGTGAGCGATATCCGCATGCCCGGCGGCTCGGGCATCGACCTGCTCGGAACGCTCAAGGAGCGGCTGCCGGCCCTGCCGGTCATCATCATGACCGCCTACTCCGACCTCGACAGCGCCGTCTCGGCCTTCCAGGGCGGGGCCTTCGAATACCTGCCGAAGCCTTTCGACCTGCCCAAGGCCGTGGAGCTGATCCGCCGCGCGCTCGACGAGAGCCTGCGCGAGGACGAGGGCGACGAGCGCCTGACCCAGGTGCCCGAGATGCTCGGCCAGGCCCCGGCGATGCAGGACGTGTTCCGTGCCATCGGTCGCCTGAGCCAGAGCAACGTCACCGTGCTCATTACCGGTGAGAGCGGCTCCGGCAAGGAACTGGTGGCGCATGCGCTGCACAAGCACAGCTCGCGCGCCAGCGGCCCGTTCGTCGCCATCAACACCGCGGCGATCCCGAAGGACCTTCTCGAGAGCGAGCTGTTCGGCCACGAGCGCGGCGCCTTCACCGGCGCGCAGACCACGCGGCGCGGGCGCTTCGAGCAGGCCGACGGCGGCACGCTGTTCCTCGACGAGATCGGCGACATGCCCTTCGACCTGCAGACGCGCCTGCTGCGCGTGCTGAGCGACGGGCAGTTCTATCGCGTTGGCGGGCACAACCCACTGAAGAGCACGGTGCGCGTGATCGCCGCCACC
This sequence comes from Methylibium sp. T29, assembly GCF_000576205.1. NCBI lineage: Bacteria > Pseudomonadati > Pseudomonadota > Betaproteobacteria > Burkholderiales > Sphaerotilaceae > Methylibium > Methylibium sp. T29. Next base: position 10,263 of record NZ_AZND01000090.1, read on the forward strand.
CACCAGGATCTCGAGCAGCGAGTGAAGCAGGGCGCCTTCCGCGAAGACTTGTTCCACCGCCTCAACGTGATCCGCCTGCGTCTGCCGGCGCTGCGCGAGCGGCGCGAGGACATCCCGGCGCTGGCGCGCTCCTTCCTGCAGAAGAGCGCCAAGGAACTGGGCGTCGAGGCCAAGCGCCTGAGCGAGGCCGCGCTGGCTCGGCTGTCAAGCTTCGACTACCCCGGCAACGTGCGGCAGCTCGAGAACATCTGCCACTGGCTCACGGTGATGGCGCCGGCGCAGATGGTCGACGCCAAGGACCTGCCGCCGGAACTGACCACCGCGGCCCTGGCCGCTCCCGCGGCGGCCGTGACGCTGGCCGCGGGCCCTGGTGGCCTGTCCGAGGCACCCGCCGCTCCGACCGGCGAGCCGGGGGTGTCCGGCCTGGCCGCCACGCCGAGCGCGGTGGCCGCCGCGGTTGCCGGTCTCTGGCTCGACGACCTGGAGCGCGAGGCCCGCGCCCTGCTGGAGGCCGGCGTGCCCGACGTCTGGCAGGCCCTGACCGACAAGTTCGAGGCGCGCCTGATCCACACCGCGCTCGACATCACGCGCGGCCGTCGCATCGAGGCGGCCCACAAGCTCGGTATCGGCCGCAACACGATCACGCGCAAAATCCAGGAACTGGGTCTCGACGACTGAACGGCGCCATGCCGGCGCGGGTCGATGCCCGGGCTGGACGAGGAGACGACCGTGAGCCACTTCGGAACGCGTACCGCGGCGCTGCTGTGCGCAGTAGGGATGTCGGGGATGGTCGGGCCGGCGCAGAGTCAGACCGCCATGAAGCCGGGCCTGTGGCAGATCAAGCAGCAGATGGAGCTTGATCCTGCCCAGCAGGCGCAGATGGAGCAGATGCGCAAGCAGATCGCCGCCATGCCGCCGGCGCAGCGCAAGCAGATGGAAGAGATGATGGGCCGCAACGGCGCCGGCATGGACGCCGCCGCCGGCGGCGGCTCGACCAGCAAGGTCTGCGTCACGCCCGATGACGTGGCGCGCCAGTCGGTGCCGATGGAGCAGCGGCCGGACTGCAAATACGACCAGAGCCGCTCCGGCGCGACGACGAACATCAAGTACGTCTGCACCAAGCCGCCGTCGCAGGGTGACATCGAGATCACCACGCTCGGCCCCGAGCGCTACACGATGAAGATGCGCGGCACCGGTGGCGCCAAGGGCACGAAGATGGCGATGCAGGGTGAGGGCCAGTGGCTCGGCGCCGATTGCGGCAGCGTCAAGCCGCTGCCGCGCCCGCCCGCCGCCGCCAAATAGGCAAGCCGCCTTCTACGCGGTCGACAACTCCACGACCACCGGCGCGTGGTCGCTCGGACGCTCGTTCTTGCGGGGCAGCTTGTCGATCATGCAGGCGCTCACCGCGGGTCGGAGCGCCTCGCTGACCAGGATGTGGTCGATACGCAGACCCTGGTTCTTGCGGAACGCCAGGTTGCGGTAGTCCCACCAGCTCCAGCTCTTGGGCGGCTGCTCGAACAGCCGGAAGGCATCGACCAGGCCGAGCGCGATCAACTCGCGGAAGTGCTCACGCTCCTGCGGTGTGCAATGGATCTGCCCCGCCCACAGCACCGGGTCGTGCACATCACGGTCTTCCGGCGCGATGTTGAAGTCGCCCATCAGCACCAGCCTCGCGTGCACGGCCAGCTCGCTACGCACCCAGTTGCGCAGCGCCTGCAGCCACGCCATCTTGTAGGTGAACTTCTCGCTGTCCGGCGCCTGGCCGTTCGGGAAGTAGGCGCCGATCACGCGCACGCCGTCCACCGTGCCGGCGATCACCCGGGCCTGCTCGTCGGCGAAGCCGAAGATGTTCTTCGTCACGTCATGCGCCGGCTCGCGCGACAGCAGCGCCACGCCGTTGTAGGTCTTCTGCCCGAACCACTGCACCGCGTAACCGGCGGCCTCGATTTCGGCGCGCGGGAACTTGTCGTCGGTGAGCTTGGTTTCCTGCAGCACCAGCGCGTCGACCGGGTTCGCGGCCAACCAGTCCAGCACCTGAGGCAGGCGCACGGCGAGCGAGTTGACGTTCCAGGTGGCGAGTCTCATAAGAGGAAAAAATCGATACACATCAACAGAGTAATTGATTCGATTCTGAATCAGCTACGCACTTAGCTACACGAATACGCATTCCTCCTGCCGATCTCGTTGCACGGTCGCGAACAAACGATCTTGCCGCCACAGGCGAGTCGGTTGTTCGACCGATACGAGGAAACGCCGAGCACATCGTCTCATGGCCCAGGCAGAAGTGCCGGCGTCACCCGCTCCTCCAGTGCCCTGCGCTGATCAAGCGGCGATGAGGAGCGCGGCCCAATGGCCACAGCGGCGCAAGCTGTTCCCCGGATCGGCGATGAAGCGGTGGATCTCGTCCAGGTGGATGTCCCGATCCGTGGCCCAGTCGTCGAATCCGCGCATGAGTTCGGCCTTCCCCACCGGCAGCAGTTCGGCCGGCGGCATCGAAGCCGCCCGTGCGCCAAGGCGGCGCCGGTACAGAGGCGACTTGTCAACGGCCATGGGTCGAGATCGCTCCACATGCTGAAGCATCTCCAGCAGGCGAGAATTGATGTTGCGCTCCGTCAAGCGAGCCGCACGCCGTCCGGGCTGTCAGGGTTCAGCCGGCCTTCCCGCGTACCCGCTGGCCCGGCTGCAGCGCTGGCGGTGGGTAGACGATGACCGTGGCGCCTGCAGCCAGCCCCCCGCGGAGCCAGGCCTGGCTGCCATTGCGTGCGCCCAGATCGACGCGGCGCAGTTGGGCACGGCCGTCTTCGACCACCATCACGGCAGCGCCCGCGCCGCCATCGTCGACCGACGGGAACACCGCACTGACAGGAACCACGACCGCCTGTTCTTCGGACACCGTGATGATGCGCACGCCGACACGGAAGCCGTCTCCGAGCAAGCGCCAGCGCGCCGGCGCTCGCTCGAGCGCAACCAGATCGATCAGCACGCGCACGCGCTGTTCCTCGACGCCGAGCGCCGAGACCTTGGTGAACGCGGCCGGCTCGACGCGGCGCACGCGGCCTTCGAGCACGCCTTCGCCGCCCCAGCGCTCGATGAGCACGCGGCTGCCGGGCGCGGCCTGCAGCGCGTCGGCGGTCAAGAGCTCTGCCACGATCTCCAGTTCACGTACGTCGCCCAGTTCCATCAGTGGCGCGCCGGTGGCGACGCTGGCCTCGCTCTCCTGCGCGACCCGCAGCACCGTGCCTGCCACCGGTGCCCGCAGCGTGAAGGCGCGCCCCGGGCGTGGGCTGCCGCACGGCGGCGAGC
>NZ_AZND01000091.1:0-13517 GCF_000576205.1 Methylibium sp. T29
GGGACGCGCCGGCCGGGGTGGTGGGCACGGTCGCGCCTGGGCAGGCCGCGGTCGGCAGCTGAGCGGCGAGGCGGGTCGCTCGCGGCCTCAGCGCTCGCCGGGCTGGGGCGTGTGCAGGTTCCTGAGCCAGCGCATCCGCTCGGCGTCGGGCGGTTTCGTCAGCAGGCTCACGACCACGGCCACCGCGAGCCCGAACGGCACCGCGAACACGGCCGCCGCGACCGGATGGATGTCGAACCAGCGGGTCGCGACCGAGGGTGGGCCCAGCCCGAACAGCGCGCGACCCATCTCGAAGTTGACCGCCATGTAGTAGACGCACAGGCCCAGGCCGGCCAGCATGCCGGACGAGGCGCCGATGCCGTTGGCGCGCGGCCAGAAGATGCCCAGCGCCAGCGCCGGGAAGAAGGCCGCGGCCGCCAGCGAGAACGCCGCCGCGACCAGTGGCACCACCTGGGCGATGTGCAGCGACGCGACATAGGCCGCCAGCAGCGCGACCAGCAGCACCACCATCTTCGCCATCAGCACGCGGCGCGCCGGGCTGATCTGCGGGTTGACCGACTGGTAGTACACGTCGCGCGACAGCGAATTGGAGATCGTGAGCAGCAGGCCATCGGCGGTGGACAGCGCCGCGGCCAGGCCGCCAGCCGCGACGAGGTAGGTCACGACGCTCGGCAGCCCGCCGATCTCCGGGGCGGCCAGCACGATCATGTCGCTGCTCAACTTGAGCTCGCCGAACTGCAGCAGTCCGTCGCCGTTGACGTCCTCCACGGACACCAGCGAGCCGCTCAACCGCGACCAGCGCAGCAGCCAGCCCGGCAGCTCGCTGAACCGAAGGCCCACCACGTGCGTCAGCACCTCGTGCTTCACGAACACCGCGAGCGCGGGTGCCATCAGGTAGAGCAGCAGGATGAAGAACAGCGCCCAGCCCACCGAGCGCCGCGCGGCGCGCACCGACGGCGTGGTGTAGCAGCGCATCAGCACGTGCGGCATCGCGGCGGTGCCGACCATCAGGCACAGCACCAGCGCGAGGAAGTTGCGCCGGGCCGAGCTCTCCGTCGCATCGGCGCTGCCGGGCGGCGCATCCGTGCCGTCGGCCACGGTGCGCACCGGCCCGGCATGCGGCGGCAGCCCGCCCAGCGGCCGGGCCCGGGCAGCGGCCTCGTCGCGTGCCTTCACATAGCTCTCGCGAGCGTCTTCCTCGTTGCGCGGCAGCGTGGCCTGCATCCGCCGCAGCTGCTGGATCTGGGCCAGCGGCGCGGCCTCGGCGCGCAACTGCGCGATCTGCGCCGACAGCTGGCGGTCGTCTTCTTCCATGCTGGCCCGCACATTGCCGAGCTTGGCGTCGGCCTGGGCGGCGCGCTGCGCATAGCGCGCCATCACCTCGCGCTCGCGCGGGTCGGCGACGAGCTGGCGCTCGCGCTCGCTCACCTGCTGCAACTGAGCCCCGTAGGCGAACGGCGCGACCGGGTTGCCGGTCTGCTTGACCGACAGCCACACCGTCGGCACCAGGTAGGCCACGATCAGCACGATGTACTGCGCGACCTGGGTCCAGGTGACCGCCCGCATGCCGCCGAGGAAGGAGCACACCAGCACGCCCCCGAGGCCGACGAACACGCCGATCTCGAAGCTGAAGCCGGCCAGGTGCGAGGTGACCAGGCCCACGCCGTAGATCTGCACCACCAGGTAGACGAAGGACACCAGCACCGCCGCTGCCGCGCCGACCAGGCGCGGCAGCGAGCCACCGTAGCGGGCGCCGAGGAAATCGGGGATGGTGAACTGCCCGAAACGGCGCAGGTAGGGGGCCAGCAGCACCGCGACCAGGCAGTAGCCGCCGGTCCAGCCCAGGATGTAGGCGAGGCCGGCGAAGCCCTGCAGGTAGAGCACGCCGGCGGTTCCGATGAAGGAGGCGGCCGACATCCAGTCGGCCGCGGTGGCCATGCCGTTGTACATCGCCGGCACGCGCCGGCCGGCGACGAAGTACTCGGTCTCGTCGGTGGTGCGGCACAGCAGGCCGATGACGGCATAGACGCCGATCGTCGCGATCAGGAAGGTGGCGCCCACCCAGCCGTGCCGGCCGCCGCCGCGATCGACCATGCCGACCAGCGCGACGAAGGCCAGCACGCCCAGCGCGAACAGACCGTAGATGCGGTGCAGCCGGCGCTCGAAGCCGCGGGCCGGATCAGCCAAGCCCGCGCTCCCCGGGCGGCGCCGGCTCGTCGGCGTGGAAGCGCGCGTCCAGCCGTTCCATCGTCAGCGCATAGCCCACGACGATGGCCAGGTAGACCAGCAGCGCGCCCTGGGCCACGATCCAGTAGCCGAGCGGAAAGCCGGCCACGCTGTCCGGCAGGACCTGCGCCAGACCGGGGAAGAACACGGTGACGCCGGCCCACAGCGCCACCAGCGCGGCCGTCAGGCGCAGCACGCGCCGCCAATGGCGCGCCTGCCTCGGGCGCTCGGGGTCCGCCGGTCCCTCCATGCCCTGCTCCTGCGTTGCGGCGCGTCTGCAGCGCCGCTCAGGATGCGGCCGCAGCGGCGTTGCGTCGGGCCACCCAGTAGGTCGCGCCCTCGCTGCCATAGCGCTCGGCGTGCGGCACGTCGTGCGCCAGGTCGAAGCGGTCACCGGGGCGCAGGTGGCGGGTCTGCGTGTCCACCGTCAGCCACATCTCGCCCTGGACCACCAGGGCCTCGACCGAGAACGGGTGCGTATGCGTGTCCAGCGCGACGAGCGGCTGCCAGCTGCGCTCGATCACCTCGTCGTAGCCTCGCGCGAGCGCGGCGGCCTTGAATTCCGGGAACGTGACGGCGCTCATGGGCGACTCCGCTGTCGGTTGCTGTGGATGCGGATTCTGCCTGCGGCGGCGCTGCAGCGCGTGCGCCGCCTGCCTAACGAAGCCGGCGGCGCACCCACGCGCTCAGCCATTCGCTGAAGACCACGGTGACCAGCACGCACAGCAGCAGCATCGCGACCTTCGGCCAGGCGAGCACACCGAGCGCCGCATCGAGCTTCATGCCGATCCCGCCGGCACCGACCAGTCCGAGCACGGTCGACTCGCGGATGTTGATGTCCCAGCGGAAGATGCCGATGGCCGCCGCTGCCGGAGCCACCTGAGGCACGACCGCCCAGGCCATGACCTGGGCGCCGGCGGCGCCGGTGGCGGTGATCGCCTCGAGCGGCTGCGGATCGATCTCCTCGATCGCCTCGTGCAGCAGCTTGCCGATGAAGCCGATGGAGCGCAGCGCGATGGCCACGATGCCGGCGACCACGCCAGGGCCCAGCACCGCCACCAGCAGCAGGCCCCAGATCAGCGAGTTGATGGACCGCGAGGCCACGATGACCGCCAGCGCCGCCGGCCGCAGCAGGCGGCGGCTCGGCGTCGTGTTGCGGGCGGCCAGGAAGGCGATGGGCAGCGCCAGCGCGCCGCCGAGCAGCGTGCCGAGCGTGGCGATGTTGAAGGTCTCCCACAACGGCTGCCACAGCTGCGCCATGAAGTCCCAGTCGGGCGGCAGCATGCGTGCGCCGATGTCGGCGGCCTGCGCCGGCGCATCCAGCACGAAGCCCCAGATCGTCTCCTGCGTCATCACCTGGAACGCCGCGCAGACCCCGCACAGCCCGAGGACCCATGCGGCGTAGCCCAGCCATTCGGCGCGCGTGCTGCGCCGCCGCCAGCGGGCGGGTCCGGCCGGCGGCGGACGGGTCGTCGTCACAGCGCCCGCCGACGCAGCCAGCCCGACAGCAGTTCCGTGGCGGCCACGACGACCACGATCACGACGATCACGGCCGCTGCGGTGCGGTATTCGTAGCGGTCCATCGCGGTGTGCAGCGTCGTGCCGATGCCGCCGGCGCCGACCACGCCGATCACCGCCGACTCGCGGAAGTTGATGTCGAGCCGGTACAGCGACAGCCCGACCAGGCGCGGCCGGATCTGCGAGAGCACCGCGAAGTCGAGTTGCTGCAGGAAGCCGGCGCCGGTGGCGCGCAAGGCCTCGAGCTGACCGGGCTCGATGTCCTCCACCCGCTCGGCCAGCAGCTTCGCCATGAAAGCGACCGTGGCGAAGCTGAGCGTCAGGAAGCCGGTGAACGGCCCGAAGCCGAACAGCACCACCAGCAGGATCGCGACGATCACCTCGTTGAAGCTGCGCGACACGGCGATCACGCCGCGGCACGGCAGGTAGATCCAGCGCGGGCTGAGATTGCGCGAAGCGCCGACCGCGAGCGGCAGCGAGAGCACGATGCCGACCGCCGTGGCGGTGATCGCCATCGTGAGGCTCTCGCGGAAACCGGCCAGCAGGTCGTCGCTTCGAGAGACGAAGTCGGGCCGCGCGAATGCGGCGACGAAGCGGGCGCCACGCGCCAATCCCTCGGCCAGACGTTCGGTGTCGATCTCCAGCGTCGCGAGCGCCAGCAGCAGGTAGAGCCCGACGCCGGCCGCCAGCGCCCACCGGTGGCTGCGCCGGCGGATCCACGGCGGCCTGCGCCATGCGAGCGCCGTCATTCCAGCGCCACGTCGAGGGCCGACGCCACGCGGCGCGGGTCGGCCGGGGCCGGAGGGGGCTGCGGCGGCGGCTCGTCGTCACGGCCGTAGATGCGTTCGAGTTCCGTTGCCGTCAGGGCCGCGGCCGGACCGTCGTACACCACCGATCCGTCACGCAGCCCGACGATGCGCGGCAGCAGCTCCATGACCAGCCGCACGTCGTGGCTGCTGACGATCGCGGCGATGCCGTGCTCGCGGCACAGCTCGAGCAGCAGGCGCAGGGTCTCGCGCGAGCTTCGCGGATCGAGGCTCGCGGTAGGCTCGTCCACCAGCAGCAGCCGCGGCTGCTGCAGCAGCGCACGGGCCAGCCCGACACGCTGGCGCTGGCCCCCCGACAACGCGTCGGCCCGCTGGTTCTCCAGGCCCGCCAGGCCCAGCCGCGCCAGCAGCCGGTAGGCCTCGCCGATGTCCGCCGGCTTGAAGCGCCGAAACCAGCTGCGCCAGAAGCCCGTGCTGCCGAGACGTCCGGAGAGCACGTTCTCCATCACCGTGAGGCGGTCGATCAGCGCGTGGTTCTGGAACACCATGCCGATCAGGCAACGCACCCGACGCAGCGCCACATGCGACAGGCCGCGCACGTCCTGCCCGCCGAACAGCACCTGGCCCGCGGTGGGCTCGACCAGGCGGTTCACGCAGCGGATCAGCGTGGACTTGCCCGCGCCGGACGGGCCGATCAGGCCGACCACCTCGCCGGCGTCGAGCCGCAGGCTCACGTCGACCAGCGCAGCCTCGGCGTTCGCGTACCGCTTGTGCAGCCCGCGCAGCTCCAGCAGCGCCGGCGCGCGCGCCGCGGCGCTAGCGGCAGGCATGGCTCACCCCCATGGCCTGGTCGATCTCGCGCACGATCCGCCAGGTCTCCCGGTAGCTGACGGTCAGGAACTTCTCCAGCGGTGGATCGCCGCGCCCGAACTCGCCCGCCAGTGCGGACCCGCGCCAGTCGAACGAGAAGAAGGCCTGGCGCACCTTCGTCGCCAGCTCGGGGGTCAGGTTGTGCGCATGGCCGTAGGCGATGGTCGGGAACGACTCCGACGTGTAGAGCACCACCGTCTGCCCGGGCTTCACCAGCCCGCGGCGCTCCATGCCGAGGCGCACGAAATCGGCAATCGCCGCCGCGGGGTAGTGGCCGTTGGCGACGCCGAGGATGGAGTTGTCGTGCTTGCCCGAGAACACCGGCTGGTAGTCCCGTCCGGCCTTCATGTCGAACTTGTCGCGCAGCAGCAGCGACGCGGCCTTGAAGCCGGAATTGGAGGTCTCCGACGTGAAGGCGATCTTCTTGCCACGGAGGTCGGTCAGACGGTGGATGCCGCTGCCGGGGTGGGTGATGAGCTCCATCGCATAGCCGAAGCGGTTCTCACGGGTGGCCATCACCGCGAAGGGGACGAAGCCGGCGCAGTTGACTGCCAGCGGGATCGAGCCGGGGTTGAAACCGGCCACGTGCAGGCGCCCCGCGCGCATGGCCTCGATCTGCGCGGCATTGCCCTGCACCTGGAAGAACTGCACCCGCTTGCCGGTCGCGCGGGCGAGATGCTGGATGAAGCCGTCCCAGACCTTGGCGTAGACGGCCGGGTCCTCGACCGGCGTGTAGGCGAACACCAGCGTCGACGGGTCCACGCGCGCCGCGGGGTTGGCGGGCGTGTCGGCGACCAGGTCGCCGTCGGCGTCGGCATAGCGCGCGTCCATGGCACTGCCGGTGAACGTCGCGAGCGCCGCGAGCGCGGCGCACAGGAGCTGTTTCATATCCGTCCCGGACCCCCGCAGCGGCTCGACGCACCCGGCGCGGCGCAGGGCGCGCGGGCGCATCGGTTCGTCGCGCATCGATGTCGGGAAAGCGTACCCGCGATCCGGCGACGAAGCCATGCTTCGCCTTGCGGGTAAGCACCATGATGCACCTCGCGGTGCAGCGCAGCATCGACCGCGCGGTGGCGCTATCGGACACGCGTCAGTTGCGCGTCGTAGATCCGCACATGGCTGACCAGGCCCATCTCGTCGGTCTTGCCGCCGGCCTCGAAGCGCCCGGTCACGCGCACCGGCCCGTCGACGTACTCCACCGGCCGCGCGACGAAGATCGGCACGAAGCCGGCCCAGTCGAAGCTCACCGTGTGGAACGGACACAGGAAGGACGGCTCCTTGATCAGCATGAAGTACATGCCGTCGCGCGGCAGGATCCCGTCCATGAAGCCGACCATCGTGACGCGCCGGCCCGACAGAGCGAGCGCCTTGGCCGATAGCTTCAGCACCGGCCCGGCACCGATGCCCTCCTGGAAGGTCGCGCCGACGTACAGCTCGCCGAAGCGCAGCGGCGCGGCGTCCTCGATCGCCTGCACGATGCCCGCGCAGGGCGCAGCCAGCGCCATCAGCCGGCGGCACGAAGGACCTGGCGTCGGTTCGTCATGGCGCGTTCGACAGGTGGGGCGCGATGTCCTCGCGGCAGGTGAAGTAGGCCGGGACCGCGCCGGCCACCAGGCCCAGCAGCAGCGCCGCTGCCGGCGCCGCGAGTTCGCCCGGCGTGACGCCGGTCAGCTGGAGCGAGAAGCCGCGGCTGCCTTCGACATGCCAGGCGATCGCGGCGGCCGCACCGCGGCCCAGCACGAAACCCAGCGCGGCACCGGCGCCGGCGATCAGCAGCGATTCGGCGATCAGCAGGCGCGCCAGCGTGGCACGTGACGCGCCCAGCGCACGCAGCGTGGCGATCTGGCGGCGACGGTCGATCCCGGCTGCCGCCATGGCCAGCATGACGGCGAAGAAGGCGACCGCCGTCGCCAGCCAGGCCAGGCCGAGCACCACTTCCTCCCCGGCGCGCAGGTACTGCAGCAGCCGCGTGACCTCGCGGCCGGGAACCACCGCCTGCACGCGGGTGTCGCGCGCCAGCGACGCGGCGATGCGCGCCATGTCGCCATAGCTGCGCCCCTGCACCAGCAGTGCGGTGATCTCCGCGCGCGGCGAGCCCTCCGCCGCAGGTGCCGAATGCGCCGCCTCGCCTTCGTGCTCGTGCTCGTGCTCGTGCATCGACCATGCGGTCTCGAGTGCCGTGAAGATGGCGCGGTCGGCAGGAGCCCCTGTCGCCGGCAGCACCGCGGTCACCCGGTACGCCCGTTCCGCATGTTCGGTCGCCAGTTCGGCCGGCAGCTCGACGAGGCCATGGCTGGCGACGAAGCGGCTGCCGACCGCCAGGCCGGCCTGACGGGCCACCTTGGCGCCCACCACGGCGTCGAACGGTCGCGCGAGATCGTCCCCGCTCACGCCGGCGGGCCCGCGGCCCGACGCGTCGAGCAGCCCGAAGTAATCGGGGGTGGTGCCCACGATCAGGTGGCCGCGGTAGCTGTCGCCGAAGATGAAGGCACCAGGCGCGTCACGCCGGCGTCCGCCTGCAGCTGCCGGTACAGCGCGGTCGGGATGTTGCCGGTCGGTGCGTCCATGAAGAACAGCGTCGACAGCACCGCCTGCACCGCGCTGCCCTTGGCGGCGATGAGCAGCTGGTAGCCGCCGGCGCTGCGCTGCAGGCTCTCGCGGGTGGCGGCCGTCAGTGCCAGCGTGGCCGTCAGCAGCAGCACGCCGATGCCCACGGCCAGCGCGGTCAGCAGGTTCGAGGCCGGCCGCGATGCGACATGGCGCCAGGCCAGCGCCCAGGTGTTCATGACGGCGCCGGCGCCACGCCGTTGAAGACCGGCATCTGCAGCACGTGCTCGAGGCGGCCCAGCACCCGCGCGTCGTGCGACGCGATCAGCAGGGCCGCGCCGGCTTCGCTGGCCACTTCGATCAGCAGCTCCAGCACGGCGTCACTGCGACCGGCTTCGAGGCTCGCCGTCGGCTCGTCGGCCAGCAGCAGCGCGGGCCGGTTGGCCAGCGCGCGCGCGATGCCGACGCGCTGCTGCTCGCCGTGCGACAACGCGGCGGGGCGGTGGTGCAGGCGATGACCGAGTCCGACGCGCCGCAGCAGCGTCTCCGCCCGTTCCCGGCGCTGCGCGACGGGCAGCACGTTGGCGAAGCCATCGGCAGCAGCACGTTCTCGATCGCGCTCACGGCCGGGATCAGGTTGAAGCGCTGGAACACGTAGCCGACGTGCCGTGCACGGAAGCGGTCACGCGCGTGCTGCGGCAGCAGCGGCAGCTCGGTGCCGAGCACCCGCAGCTCACCGGCGCTCGGCGGCAGCAGACCGGCGCACAGGTGCAGCAGGGTGGTCTTGCCGCAGCCGCTGGGGCCCGCCAGCCCGTAGATCGCGCCGGACGGGATGCACAGTGCGGCGATGTCGAGCACCTCGACGGACTCGCCGCCCTGCACGAAGCTCCTGCGCAGCCCGTAGGCTTCCACCGCCGCCACCCGCTCCGGCGGGCGCACCGCCGCAGCGTCGGTCAACGCAGGGCTTCCGTCAGCACCCGCCCCTCGCAGCCGTTGGGCGGCCGCACGTTCAGGATGTGCGCCAGCGTGCGCCCCAGGTCCACGGTCTCGGAATCACCGAACTTGCCCTGCTTCACCCAGCTCCCGCCGTACATCGCCAGCGGCACGTTGGTGTCGTAGGCCCACGGCGAGCCATGGGTCGATGCATAGCCTTGGGCTTGGCGAACAGATACCAGTTGGGCTTGTTCATCACGACGATGTCGCCGCTGATCTGCTGGTGCCACGCCAGGTACACCTGCTTGGAGAGCTTCGTGTCGGGCAGCTGTCCGGTCTCGAGCTGGGTGCGCGTGTAGACCGCCTCCACCCCGGGGTAGCTGCGCAGGAACTCCTGCGCCGCGTTCTCGACCGCCACCTTGTCGAGCTTGCGCGCGGCGATGAGGTCGTAGTCGACGTAGAGATTCGGGTTCCACCAGGTGATGATGTACTTGCCGTCGCCGAACTTCGCCGACAGCGCGGCGTTGACCTCGGCCACCATCTTCTCGGGGTCGATGCGGCCGGCGTCGAGCCGGCGGCTGCTGCTGAACTCGGGGATGTTCATGAAGCCGTGATCGGCCGACAGCGAGACGACGACGTTGCGCAGCCCGACGCGCCGGTCGAGGAAATCGAACAGGTCCGAGAGCACGCGGTCGAGCCGCACCGTCTGGTCCTGCGACTGCCGGCTCTCGGGGCCGAACAGGTGGTTCACGTAATCATGGCTGGTCCAGCTAATGGCCAGGATGTCGGGCACGCCGGCCGGGTTCTGGCCCAGGTTCTCGCCCTCGACGGCCGCCTTGACGAAGTCGAGCGTCAGGTCGTCGCCGTAGGGCGTCCACAGCATCGCGTCGTAGTAGCTCTTGTTCGGTTGGTCGGCGCCTCCGCTGATGGCGTGCGGGAAGCGCGTGCCCAGGCCCTTGTAGTTGGTGGTCCAGGGCCGGTCGTCGGGCGCCGAACGCGCGTACGCCTCCTCGGGCAGCAGCATCGTCCACTGCTTGCCGAAGTAGCGGTCCTGCGGCTTGCCGGCGTAGAACTTCTTCCACCAGTCCGGGTAGTCCTTCATGTAGTAGTCGGACGTGATGAAGCGGCCCGTCGTGGTGCTGTGCATGTAGGCCGTGCCCAGCTGCCCGGCCAGGCCGATCGCGCTGCGGTCCTTGCCGGCGATCGCGATCATCCGGGACTTGCCGTTCGCGTACATCAGCTCGTCGCCGACCGTCGTGACCTTCATGTTGAACGGCGAGGTGCCGGCGTGCTCGGGCGTTTCCTCGTCCAGGTACTTGTGGCGCGCGTCCTCGGTCGAGTACACGCGCTTGCGGCTCTTCTTGTCGATCCAGTCGTTGCCGACCACGCCATGCTTGTAGGGGTGCGCGCAGGACAGCAGCGTGGCGTGCCCGACGCCGGTGTAGGTGGTCGCGTGGCTGTAGTGGTTGTTGCTGAACCAGGCGCCGTCGTCGAGCAGCAGCTTGAAGCCGCGCCGCGCATAGAGGTCGTAGTACTTGACCAGCTGCTCCTGCGGGAAGCCGTCGACCACCATGAACACCACGAGCTTGGGCAAGGGCTTGCTGGCCGGGGCATCGGCCGCCACCGCAGGCCATGCCAGCGCCAGCGCGCCGGCCGCGGCCAGGGCACGCAGCCCCGAAGAAATCCCGGAAAGACCGGTCATGGCTTGTCTCCTCGTTGTTTGGGCGACGGCATCGGCACGGCGCAACTGAGTAAAGCTCAGCGTATAAATAATCTACGTTGAGCTTTATTCAACGTCAAGTGCGGTTTTCCTGCCGCGCTCGCGGCCGTGCGCCAGACCGTGGCGCGGGCGCGGCGGCTCAGTAGCGCTTGAGCGACAGCACCTGGTAGGTGCGGCGCACGATGTCGACCGCGCGGTCGTAGTCGGTCAGCGCGAGGCAGGCGATCAGCACGTCGATGATGGCCAGCTGGGCCAGCCGGCTCGTCATCGCCTCGGTGGTGAAGTTGGTCTCGCGCGCCATCGTGAACAGCACCACTTCGGCGAAGGCCTGGATCGGTGACTTGCCGAAGTTGGTGATGCAGATCGTGCGCGCTCCGGCCTCGCGCGCGAGCTTGGTCGCGGTCACGGTCTCGTGCGTGCTGCCGGAGTGCGACACGGTCAGCACGGCGACGTCCGGCCCGGTGAGCGCGGCGCTGACGGCCTGGATGTGCGGGTCGATCACCACCTTCACGTCGAGCCCGATGCGCAGCATGCGGTACTGCGCGTCCTCGGCGATGCAGGCCGCGCTGCCGACCCGTAGATCTCGATGCGCCGTGCCGACTTGATGAGCCGCACGGCCTTCTCCATCGCCTGCACGTCGAGGTTGGCCTGGGTGTCGCGCAAGGTCTGCACGTTGCTCTGGAAGATCTTGCGGATCACGACACCGGCATCGTCCTCGGGCTGCAGGTCCTCGTGGATCAGCTGCACCGGCCGCACGATCTCCTGGGCCAGCAGGATCTTCAGCTGCTGGAAGCCGGTGGCGCCGATGCGCTTGCAGAAGCCCACCACGCTGCCTTCGCTGGCGTTGGTTCGCTCGGCGACTTCGGTCACCGACATGTGCACGACGTCGGCGGAATGCTCGATCACGTAGTCGGCAATCCGCTGGGCGGCCGCGCCGAGGCTGGGGTAGAGGGTGTGGATGCGCGAATGCACCGCGCTGGCCGTCATCGTCTGCACGACCGGCGGCACCGTCTCGCGTTTCACCGGCTTCTTGTTCACGTGCAGCGTCCCGAGGCTTGCCGCGCGGCGGGGCAGCTCCCGCCGGCGACGCGTCGAAGGATAGCGCCTGGCCCTTCAGACCTCGGCGAACCCCGCGCGCTGCGGGTACACGTTGCGGAACGGCCGGATGTCGACCCGCGCGTAGAGCCCTCCGACCGTGAAGGGCTCGTTCGCCAGCCAGTCCTCGACCGCGGCGCGGTCGGCGAACTCGGCGACGATCAGGCTGCCGGCCATCGCGCCGCCCTCGTCGAGCAGCGGACCGGCGATCGCCAGGCGGTCGGCGATCAGATCGAGGTGCGCCCGGTGCGCCGGGCGCAGCCGCTGGCGCAGCTCGAGGCTGGCGGGCTTGTCGATCATGTGCAGGGCGAAGAGCATGCGGACTCCGGAAGGTCTGGGTGAGGGAAGGCTCGATTCTGCGGCGTCGCGGCGCCACAATGCGCCGCAGGCTGCGGCCGGCGATCGGCCACCGCGGCCCCCACTTGCGACAGGAGACCCCATGAGCACCGGCCCGCTGGACCGATTCGTCCAGGACCTGGACACCTGCTGGACCGAGACCGCCGGCGCGGAGGTCGCGCTGCTGCCACGCGTCGAGGCGCTGATGCGCACGCTGGTGGCGCACGACGACTGGCTCGACCCCGCGATGGCCCAGCCGCACCCGCAGTACTACCAGCAGTACCTGCTGCATGCCGACCCGCAGGACCGCTACTCGGTGGTGAGCTTCGTCTGGGGCCCGGGCCAGCAGACACCGATCCACGACCACACGGTGTGGGGCGTGATCGGCATGCTGCGCGGCGCCGAGCGCGCCCAGGCCTACGTGCTGGCCGACGACGGCACGCCGCGCCCGAGCGGCCCCGAGGAGCACCTGCGGCCGGGCGACGTGGCCTGCGTGTCGCCGCGCATCGGCGACGTGCACCGCGTGCGCAACGGCCACGACGACCGGGTATCGATCAGCATCCACGCCTACGGCGGCAACATCGGGAAGATCCGCCGCCACGTGTTCCCGCCCGAGGGCGGCTCGGCCAAGGATTTCGTCTCCGGCTACTCCAGCCCGGTGCGCGGCTGAGCCGAGGGCCGCCGTCAGCGGCGGCCCGTGCCGGCCTGGCCGCCGCAGTGGCGGATGAAGTCGGCCGTGGTGCGGCCGGGCCGCTTGTCGCGGCGCAGCACCATCGACAGGCGGCGCGTCGGCAGCGGCAGGCGCGTGTCCAGCGCCACCAGCTGCCCGTCGGCCAGCGACTGCGCGACCGCGTGGCGAGACAGGCAGCCGAGCCAGCCACCGGCCGCCACCACATGCTTGATGGCCTCGGTGCTGCCGAGTTCGATGCCCACCTTCACCTGCGGCAGGTACTGCACCAGCCAGGCATCGGCGACCTGGCGCGTCCCGGAGCCCTGTTCGCGCAGCACCCAGGTGGCCTGCGCGAGCTGGCGCTGCGTGGCCACCCGCCCCGCGAGCGGGTGATCGGGCGCGGCGACGATCACGAGCTCGTCGCTCAGCCACGGGTGCACGACCAGGTCGGGGTGGGTCTGCGGCCCCTCGATGAAGCCGACGTCGGCGTCGAACGCCGCCACCGCTTCCACCACCTCGCGGGTGTTGCCGATGCGCAGCTGCACCGGACTGGCCGGGTGGGTAAGCATCCAGCGCGACACCCGCTCGGGCAACAGGTACTCGCCGATCGTGAAGCTCGCGGCCACGCGCAGCGGCGCCTCATGCGCGCCGCTGAACAGCCCCTCCAGCTCGGCGGCATCGTCGAGCAGGCTCTGCGCCCGCGGCAGCATCGCACGGCCGTTCTCGTTGAGCAGCACGCGGCGGCCCACGCGGTCGAACAGCTGCACGCCGACCACCGCCTCCAGCTCGGCCAGCGCGGTGCTGGCCGCCGACTGCGAGCGCGCCACGCGGTCGG
>NZ_AZND01000092.1:0-13462 GCF_000576205.1 Methylibium sp. T29
TGGCGCACGCCCGCCGCGGCGAGGCCTTGCGGCTCAGCCTGTGCGGCGAACGGCATGCGCAGGACTTCGTGCTGCGGCCACGCGGCGTCCTGGCCGCGCTGCGCAGTCGCGTCCAAAGGCCCCAGGCGACCCGACTGATGGCTGCTCTCTGAACGGACCGCGACGCGCCCGCCCATGCAGATCGCCGTCCGCGACGTCCCGCCCCGCACCGCCTGGTCGCTTGAACAGGCCGGCGTGTCACCGCTGCTCGCTCGGCTGTTCGCAGCGCGCGGCATCACCGCGGCCGAGCAACTCGACGATTCGCTCGCCCTGCTGCTGCCGCCCACCGCGCTGCTGGGAGCGGCCGATGCGGCCCGCCTGCTGGCCGATGCGACGCAGCAGCGCCGGCGCATCGTCGTGGTGGCCGACTACGACTGCGACGGCGCGACCGCCTGTGCGGTGGCACTGCGCGGGCTGCGCCTGCTCGGCGCCACGCCGGAGACGCTGGGCTACGTGGTGCCCGACCGCCAGGTACATGGCTACGGGCTCACGCCGGCGATCGTCGACCTGGCCTTCGGCGTGTTCGGAGGCCAGGCGCCCGACGTGCTGGTGACGGTGGACAACGGCATCGCCAGCCTCGACGGCGTGGCGCACGCCAAGGCCCGCGGCCTGCAGGTGCTGGTGACCGACCACCACCTGCCGGCGCTCCAGGACGACCGCGTCGTGCTGCCGGCGGCCAACGTGATCGTCAACCCCAACCAGCCCGGCTGCCCGTTCGCGAGCAAGGCGCTGGCCGGCGTCGGCGTGATGTTCTACGTGCTGCTGGCGCTGCGCAGCGAACTTCGCTCCCGCGGCGTGTTCGACGCCGCCGCGCAGCCCCGGCTCGACGCGCTGCTGGACCTGGTGGCGCTGGGCACCGTGGCCGACGTGGTGAAGCTCGATGAGAACAACCGCCGCCTGGTGGCGCAGGGGCTGCGGCGCATCCGCAGCGGGCGCATGCAGCCGGGCGTGCGCGCACTGTTCGATGCAGCGGCCCGCGACCCGGCGCGCGCCAGCGGCTTCGACTTCGGCTTCGCGCTCGGGCCGCGTCTCAACGCGGCCGGGCGCATGGAGAACATGACGCTGGGCATCGAATGCCTGCTGACCGACGACGCCGGCCGCGCGGCGGAACTCGCGCGGCAGCTCGACGCGATCAACCGCGAGCGCCGCGAGGTCGAGAGCGGCATGCGCGAGCAGGCCGAAGCGATGCTCGAAGCGCTGGTCGCACGCGACGACCACGGCGCCGGGGCCGGCGACCCACCGCCCGCGCTGGCGATCTACGACCCCGGCTTCCACGAGGGCGTGGTCGGCATCGTCGCCTCGCGTCTGAAAGACCGCAGCCATCGCCCGACTTTCGTGTTCGCGCGCGGCCAGGACGGCCTGCTGAAGGGCTCCGGCCGTTCGATCCCTGGCTTCCACCTGCGCGATGCGCTCGACCTCGTCAGCAAGCGCCACCCCGGACTGCTGCGCCGCTTCGGCGGCCACGCCATGGCGGCCGGCGCCACGCTGGCCGAGGCCGACTTCGCCCGCTTCGAGCGCGCACTGGTCCAGGTGGCCGGCGAATGGCTGGACGCCGCGGCGCTGCAGCGCACGCTGCGCACCGACGGTCCGCTGGGCGCCGAGTACTTCAATGCCGACACCGTGCGGGCGCTCGAAGCCCAAGTGTGGGGCCAGGCCTTCGAGCCGCCGGTGTTCAGCGACCGCGTCGAGGTGGTCTCGCAGCGGCTGGTCGGCGAGAAACACCTGAAACTCTCGGTGCGTCACGGCGGCCTGCTGCGCGACGCCATCTGGTTCGGCCACGCCGAGCCGCTGGCCGACCGGGTGACGCTGGCCTACCAGCTGCGGCTGGACGAATTCAACGGGCGGCAGCGCGTGCAGATGGTGGTCGAGGCGGCGCTTTGAGGCCGGGGACGGATCGCGCCGCAAGCGCAATCCCGATCTGAAAGCACGATGTCAGCTGGCGCTTGTCCGACACGGTGTCGCGGCAACATCCTGCAATACATCGCCCACGTGAAGTGTCATCATCAATTCCGACTTCGATGCCGTCCCGGGCGTTCCGCCCGCGAGGAGACCGCTATGAACACCCGTCACCACAACGACGCGACCTCTCCCGCCCCAGCGTGTCCACCCACCCCTGTGAGCCGGTCACCGGCTCCGCTGCACATGCTTTGGGCCGCAGCGGCCCTGAGTCTCGTCTCCGCCTGCGGTGGCGGCGGCGGCGGGGACGACGCACCAGCGCCGCCGACCACGACACCCGCGCCCCCCCGCGGGATCCCCCCCCCGCCGCCACCGTCGACGCCGCCGCGCGCCACCACGATCAACAACAGCCTGTCGTCGCCCTGGGGCCTGGCCTTTCTGCCAGACGGCCGCATGCTGATCACCCAGAAAAGCGGCGGCATGGTGATCGTCAGCGCTGGCGGCGGCAGCAAGGTCTCAGTGACCGGCGTGCCGTCGGTCGCCACAGGCGGTCAGGGCGGGCTGCTGGACGTCGTGCTCGATCCCGACTTCGCCACCACGCCCTGGATCTACTTCAGCTACTCGGAAGCCGGCGCCGGAAGCGGCTCGAACCCCGCGGGCACCGCCGTGGCACGGGCACAGCTGGTGGGCAACGCCTTGCAGAACCTGACCGTCATCTTCCGTCAGAGCCCGAAGGTCACCGCCAACAACCACTTCGGCGCGCGACTCGCCTTCCGTGTCGACAAGACACTGTTCATCACGCTCGGCGAGCGCCAGACCTATGACTCGGCCAACCTGACCGCCACGCGCGGGGCCCTGTTCGCGCAGGATCTCAGCACGACCCGCGGCAAGGTGGTGCGCATCCAGCGCGACGGATCGCCAGCCACCGGCAACCCCGGCATCGGCAGCGGCGCCGCGGCCGGCCTGCTCTGGAGCTACGGCCACCGCAACCCCCAGGGCGCAGCCATTCACCCGACCACCGGCGATCTGTGGGTCACAGAGCACGGACCGCAAGGCGGCGACGAATTGAACCGCGTCACGTCCGGCGGCAACTACGGTTGGCCGCTGGTCAGCTACGGCTGCGTGTACGGCGCGTCGTATTCCGGCAGCAACAACGGCGCCTGCCGCATCGGCGGCGGCACGCACGCACCGGGCTACAGCGAACCCGCCACCTACTGGGGACCCACGTCGATCGCACCGTCGAGCCTGATGTTCTACACGGGCAGCGGTTTTCCGGAATGGCAAGGCAACGCGCTGCTCGGTGCTCTGGGAACGGACCAAGGGGTGTGGCGCGTGGTCTTGAACGGCAACGCGGTAGCGTCACGCGAACTGCTGTCGATCAGCGGCCTGGCGGGCGAGCGGGTGCGCCTGGTGCGACAAGGCCCTGACGGCTGGCTCTACCTGCTGACCGACAGCGGCAAGCTGATCCGCGTCGACCGGCCTTGACCCGCGGGCGGCAGTGCATCGCGCAACAGCCCCGTGCGGCGGTCGGTGGCCGGGCTGGGGTAGGGTGGCGGATCCGGCCCCGCCGCCCGCTGACCGACCCGCCGCCATGCCCAAGCTGCTCCTCGCGCTCGTCCTCGTCCTCCTCGGTTCGACCGTCTCGGCGCAGGCCCTGCGCCTGACGCCGCTGGCCGGCGGTCTGCAGAACCCCTGGTCCATCGCCTTCCTGCCCGGCTTCGCGGCGCAGGGACGCCTGCTCGTCACCGAGCGCCCCGGCCGGCTGCGCGTGGTCGAGCGCGACGGCAGGCTGTCGGCGCCGATCCAGGGCCTGCCGCCGGTGGTGGCGCGTGGCCAGGGCGGCCTGCTCGACGTGGCGCTGCACCCCGGTTTCGAAAGCAACCAATGGGTCTACTGGAGCTATGCCGAGCCCGCGCCGGCGGGCCGCAGCGGCAACAGCACGGCGGTAGCGCGCGGTCGGCTCGATCTCGCGGCGCTGGCGGTGAAGGATGTGCAGGTGGTGTTCCGGCAGGCGCCGAAGGTCGATTCGAACGCGCATTTCGGTTCCCGGCTGGTGTTCGCGCCCGACGGCACGCTGTTCATCACGCTGGGCGACCGCTACAGCCGGCGCGACGACGCCCAGACCCTCGACACCCACCACGGCAAGGTGGTGCGCATCACCGACGATGGCGGTGTTCCGCCCGACAACCCCTTCGCGAAGCGGCCCGGCGCCCTGCCCGAGATCTGGAGCTACGGCCACCGCAACCTGCAGGGCGCCACGTTGCACCCGACGAGCGGCGCGCTGTGGGTGCACGAGCACGGTCCGCAGGGCGGCGACGAACTCAACATCGCCACGCGCGGCGCCAATCATGGCTGGCCTGTCATCACGCAAGGACGCGAGTACGGCACCGGCTGGAAGATCGGCGACGGCGTCGCGCGCCCCGATGTGGTGCCGGCGCTGACCACCTGGGTGCCGTCGATCGCGCCCAGCGGCATGACCTTCGTCGCCGGTGACCGCTATCCGGCCTGGCGCGGGCAGCTGATGGTCGGCGCACTGAAGGCGCGCGGGCTGGCGCGGCTCGAGCTCGACGGCACGCGGGTCGTGCGCGAGCACCGCCACGAACTCGACCTGCGCGTGCGCGACGTGCGCCAGGGCCCCGACGGCCTGCTGTACGTGCTGAGCGACGACGGCAGCGACGGCCGGATCTGGCGCATCGAGCCCTGAGGTCGCGCGGCCGCCGCCGTGGTATGAACGCGGCATGCGCATCCTGATTGTCGAAGACGACCGCCTGCTCGGCGATGGCCTGGCCGCCGGCCTGCGCTCCCTGGCTTCGCCGTCGACTGGTTCACCGACGGCGCCCAGGCCGATGCCGCGCTGTCCCACACCCCCTACGACGCCATCGTGCTCGATCTCGGCCTGCCGGGCCGCGACGGCCTCGCCTGGCTGGCGCGCTGGCGCGGCCCGGGTCCCCTGCAGTCGACGCCGGTGCTGGTGCTAACCGCCCGCGACGGCATCGACCACCGCATCGCCGGGCTCGACACCGGCGCCGACGACTACCTCATCAAGCCGATCGAGACCACCGAACTGGCCGCGCGGCTGCGGGCGGTGCTGCGGCGCAGCCAGGGCCGACCACAGCCCCTGTGGCAGCACGGCGCGCTGAGCTACCAGCCGGCGGCCAAGGCTGTGCTCTGGCGCGGCAAGCCGGTCGTGCTGACGGCGCGCGAATGCGCGCTGCTCGAACTGCTGCTGGCGAACCCGCAGCGCGTACTGCCCAAGTCGCTGATCACCGAGAAGCTGTATTCCTTCGAACAGGAGATCGAGAGCAACGCGCTCGAAGTCCACATCCACCACCTGCGCCGCAAGATCGATCCGAAGCTGGTGCGCACGGTACGGGGCATGGGCTACGCCCTCGGCCCGGCAGAGGACCTGGCATGACGCTGCAGCGCCGCATGATGCTGCTGCTGTTGCTCAGCGCACCGCTGGTGTGGACCGGCGGGCTGTTGTTCAGCCTCGACCGCGCCCGCCATGAGATCAACGAGCTGTTCGACACGCAGCTGATCCGCCTGGCGCGCCAGATGCAGTCGACGCTGCCACTGGCGGACATCGACGTGATCGACCTGCCGCCCGCCGGAACGGCCGCACAGGCCGCACTGGGCGATGCCGAACTCGAGGACATGGCCACCGCGGTCTGGAACCGCGACGGGCGGCTGTTGCTGGTGGACCGCGAAGGCGTTCTGCTGCCGCGCCAGCCGGATGCGTCGGGCTTCCACGACATGACGCTGGGCGGGGAGCTGTGGCGCGTCTACTACCTGCAGGCGTCGACGGGTGCGTGGCTGGTCGCCGTCGGCCAGATCATGAGCGAGCGCGATGAGCTCGTCTGGGACCTGATCGCGGGTCAGCTGCTGCCCTGGGCGCTCACCCTGCCCGTCCTGCTGCTGGTGATGGCTGCGGCGGTGCGGCAGGCCCTGAAGCCGGTGCGCACGCTCACCAGCGAGATCGACCGGCGCGCCGCAGACGACCTGCAGCCGCTGCCGGTGAACGACATGCCGAGCGATCTGCAGCCGCTGGTGCGGGCGATGAACACCATGCTGGAGCGCATCGCCGACATGCTCGACCGCGAACGCCGCTTCACCGCCGATGCCGCCCACGAGCTGCGCACCCCGCTGGCCGCGCTGCAGGCGCAATGGGACGCGGCCCGGCTGTCGGTCGGCGCGCCGGCCGAGGCCGACGCCAGCCAGGACAAGATCGGCCGCGGCCTGGCGCGCTTGAGCCGGCTCGTGACCCAGATGCTCGCGATGGCGCGGCTCGATCACGTCCAGAGTCACGCCGCCGGCACGCCGATCGTCTGGTCCGATGTCGTGGAGCAGGTCATCAACGAGGTGCTTCCGCTCGCCGATCGGGAGCGGGTCGAACTGGCCTGCGAGTGGCCCGCGGGCGCAGCCGCTCCCCTGCCTTTGAACGGCGACGCGAGCCTGCTCGCGTCGATGCTCCGCAACCTGATCGAGAACGCGCTGCGCCACACCCCGCCGAACGGCCACGTGACGCTGCGGCTGTCTGCCGATGGCATCGAGGTGCTCGACGAGGGACCTGGCGTGCCGCCAGAACACCTTTCGAGACTGGGCGACCGGTTCTTCCGGCCCCCGGGCGAGGAGACTCCGGGCAGCGGACTGGGCCTGTCGATCGTGCGGCGGATCGCCGAACTGCACGGACTGGCGGTCGACTGGGGGCCGCGCGACGACGCCCCGGGCTTTCGCGTGCGGGTGCGCTGCAAGCCCGCCTCGCTGCGGCCCGCCTGAGCCCGGCGCGCGCCCGCCGCGAGTAGCCCGCCGCCCCTGTCGCCGGGACCGGCTTCCTACAATCACCGTGTGAGCCTCGCCCTCCTCAACGCCGATCTGCACTGCCACTCGAACGTGTCGGACGGCACGCTCGAGCCGGAAGCACTGGCCGCGCGCGCGCAGACGAACGGCGTCGAACTGTGGGCCCTGACCGATCACGACGAGGTGGGCGGCCAGCGGCGCGCCCGCGACGCCGCCCTCGCGCTGGGGCTGCCCTACCTGACCGGCACCGAGATCTCGGTCAGCTTCGCCGGTGTGACGGTGCACATCGTCGGGCTCGGCTTCGAGGCCGACGATGCCGCGCTGGCCGCCGGGCTGGCGGCCACCCGCGGCGGCCGCGAGGCACGTGCGCGCGAGATGGCGGCATCGCTCGCGCAGGCCGGCATCACCGGCGCTACGAAGGCGCGCTGCAGTACGTGGGAAACCCCGAACTGATCTCGCGCACGCACTTCGCTCGCCACCTGGTCGATGCCGGTGTGTGCCCCGACACCAACAGCGTGTTCCGCAAGTACCTCACCGAGGGCAAGCCGGGCTATGTGCCGCACCGCTGGGCGGCGCTGGGCGACGCGGTGCGCTGGATCACGCAGGCCGGCGGCGCCGCGGTCATCGCCCACCCGGGCCGCTACAAGTTCACCCCCACGGAGGAGTACGCGCTGTTCAGCGAGTTCGTGGCCCACGGCGGGCGCGGCGTGGAGGTGGTGACGGGCAGCCACACCACCGCGGAGTACGAGAAGTACGCCGACATGGCAGTGGAGTTCGACCTGCTGGCCTCGCGTGGCAGCGATTTCCATGCCCCGGAGGAAAGCCGCACCGACCTCGGCGCACTGCCGTGGCTGCCGGGTCGACTGACGCCCGTGTGGGAAGCGATCGCCGATCGGGTGCAGCGGCCGTGAGCACCGACCGCGCGGCAGCCGGACACGCCGGCTGAGCCCACCATGTCGCAGTACTTCGAGGTCCATCCCGACAACCCGCAGCCGCGCCTGCTGAAGCAGGCGGTGCAGATCCTGCACGGCGGCGGCATCGCGGCGATCCCCACCGACTCCAGCTACGCGCTGGTGTGCCACCTGGACGACAAGGCCGCCGCCGAGTCGCTGCGCCGCATCCGCGGCGTCGACGACAAGCACCACCTGACGCTGCTGTGCCGCGACCTCAGCGAACTGGCGAACTACGCACGCGTCGACAACCGCCAGTACCGGCTGCTCAAGCTCGGCACCCCCGGGCCCTACACCTTCATCCTCGAGGCGACGAAGGAGGTGCCGCGGCGCGTCTCGCATCCTTCGCGCCGCACGATCGGGCTGCGCGTACCGGCACACGCGGTCACGCAGGCCCTGCTGGAACTGCTGGGTCAGCCGCTGCTCGCCACCACGCTGATCGCGCCGAACGAGACCGAGCCGCTCAACGACCCGCACGAGATCCGTCAACGCTTCGAGAAGCAGTTGCAGGTGGTCGTCGATGCCGGCGCCTGCCCGATGCAGCCGACCACGGTCATCGACCTGAGTGGTGACGAGACCGTGCTGGTTCGAGCGGGGCGCGGCGACCCGGCGGCCCTCGGCCTCTGACCCGGGGGCGTCGCGAACGGCTCAGCGCAAGGCCTGGGCCAGGAGTGCAGGCCGAAAGCCCGTCTGGACCTGACCGCGCACCACCATCGTTGGTGTCGCGTGCGCCGGCAACGCCCGGAACCGTTGCTCACACACCGGATCGCGGTCGATCTCGCACGATTCATAAGGCACCTTCTGCTGCGCCAACCACCGCTTGGCGACATCGCAGTAGCCGCAATACGTGGCGGAGTACATGAAGATGTCTCCGGCCTTCGCCTTCGCCACCACCTCGGCCGTGGCGGCCACATCTTGGTAGTCCTTCCAGGCCCGCCAGGCCGGCCGCGCCATCATGCCGGCAACCAGGGCCAGCACGGCCAGGGTCAGCCAGGTGATGCCCTTGAGACGCTCGCGCTTCACAGCGCCGCCGTGACCACCATCTCGACCTTCCACGCCGGCTTGGCCAGCGTGGCCTGGACGGTGGCACGCGGAGGCGCTTCACCCGCCGGCAACCAAGCCTCCCAGACTTCGTTCAAAGCGGGGAAATCGGCCAGATCGGGGAGGAAGATCTCCACGCGCAGCAGCCGCCGCTTGTCGGTGCCGGCACGGGCCAGCAAGGCGTCGATGGCCGCCAGCACCTGGGCGGTCTGGCCACGGATGTCCTGGCTGGCGTCGGCGGCCACCTGGCCGGCGAGGTAGACGGTGCCGCCCTCGCCGGTGCGGTGAACGGCCATCTCCGACAGGCGGGTGCCGACATCGAAACGTTGAATGCTCATGAGTGTCCTCTGGAAGGTGAAGTCTTCTGTCCCAGCCGGCTCTCGGTGCCGGCGAGCAATTTCCTGATGTTCGCGCCGTGGCGCCAGACGAGCAGCAGGCTCATCACCGCAATCGCCAGGGCTGCGGGCCCGGCGCCCCAGATCAGCAGCTGGTAGAAGGGCGCGAAGGCCGCCGCGACGATGGACGCCAGCGACACGTAGCGGAAGAAGGCGACGATGATCACGAAGGTGAGCAGCGTCGCCAGGCCGAGCCAGAGGTTGAGCGCCAGCAGCGCGCCCGCCGCGGTCGCGACGCCCTTGCCGCCCTTGAAGCCGAAGAACACCGGCCACAGGTGGCCGACGAACGCGGACAGGCCGACGAGAGCCGCGCTGCCCTCCTCCAGGCCGTAGGGCGCACCGTAGTGCTCGACCAGCAGCACCGGCAACGCACCCTTCAGCGCATCGAGCAGCAGCGTGGCGATCGCGGCGCCCTTGTGGCCCGAGCGCAGCACGTTGGTCGCGCCGGGGTTGCCGGAACCGTAGCTGCGCGGATCGGACAGACCGGCGGCGCGGCTCACGATGACTGCGAACGACAGCGAGCCCAGCAGGTAGGCCGCGAGCGCGGCAAGCACGGGGAGGAAGGACGCCATGGCGCGTATTCTGCCGCCGCCGGCAACGGCGTCAGCCCGCGCAACGCACGGGCACGGCCCCCAGAAGTTCAGCCGCGCGCCGCGGCTCCAGCCCGACCAGGTAGCCGCGCCGGCCCCCGTTGAGGTAGATCTTCGGCAGCTCCAGCACGCCGGCCTCCACGTAGACCGGCATGGGCTTGCGCGTGCCGAAGGGCGAGGTGCCGCCCACCAGGTAGCCGCTGTGGCGCTGCGCGACCTCTGGCGCACACGGCTCGACCCGCTTGCAGCCGATCTCGCGCGCCAGCGCCTTCAGGCTGACCTGGCGATCGCCGTGCATCAGCACGATCAGCGGCCGGGCCTGCTCGTCCTGCATCACCAGCGTCTTGACGACGTGGTGCTCCTCGACGCCGAGCTGGCGCGCCGACTCGGCCGTGCCGCCACGCTCCACGTAGTCGTACAGGTGCTCGGTGTAGGCCAGCTTCGCGCGCTTCAGCAGCGCGGTGGCCGGCGTCTCGCTGGCGTGGTCTCTGCGGCTCATGCCCGGGAGTCTGCCTGACGCGCGCCGGCACCGCGCCGCGCGACACGATCCTGGGGAAGGAAGGCGTGCGCACCGCATGCTAGATTGCGGCGCCAGCCTGCCGGACCCACGTCTCTACGCCGCCCTCCTGCCATGCACGTCGACATCGAACTGCCCCTCGGCCGCGCCACCGCGCTGCAGCGTCTGCGTGCCCAAGGCTTCTGCGTGCTGACGCCGACCGCGCTGGAGACCCTGACCGGCATGCCGCTCGACGCCTTCGACGCGATGCTGCCGTACTGGGACGAACTGGCTCCGGACCTGCACCTGAAGGACGGCGGCCACTACCGGCACCGCCGCCACGGCTGCTTCATCCAGACCCTGCAGCCCGGCCAGCTTGAGACCGTGCCGCACCGCGCCCACTGGCAACCGACCACCTACAACGCGCTGCACGGCGGCATGGAGCGCTGGTTCGAGCCGCTGTCGAACGAAATGATCCACCTGCCTCGTGGAGCGCCCTGCTCGTCGCGCTCGGCGAGCTGTTCGCCAAGCTGCGCGCGCCGCAGGGAGGCCGCTGGTACATCGAGGCCCATCCTTTCCGCATCGACACCGAAGGGGGCGTCGGCCGCCCGACGCCGGAAGGCGCCCACCGCGATGGCGTCGACTTCGTCGCGGTGGTGTTCATCGGCCGGCAGGGCGTGCGCGGCGGCGAGACCCGGGTGTTCGACGCGGCGGGCCCGCAGGGCGTGCGCTTCACGCTCGAGCAGCCCTGGACCGTGTTGCTGCTCGACGACCAGCAGGTGATCCACGAAAGCACGCCGCTGCTGCCGCTGGACCCCGCCGACCCGGCGGTGCCGGCCCATCGCGACACGCTGGTCCTGACCTACCGCAGCGGCGGCTTCCAGGCGCCGGCCTGAGCGGACACCGGCAGCGCGCCGGGCTGCATCGCCGGGCCGGGCACGGGCGGGGGACCGGCTCGAAACGTGGACAATCGGTCCGCCCTCGACCTTGCGCCGTGACTCCTTCCGATTCCAACATCTACCGTCGCCTGTTCGGCTTCGTCCGCCCGTACTGGCGGATCTTCGCGCTCGGTGTCCTGGCCATGGTCGCCTACGCGGCCACCGAGACGGCGCTGCCCGCGCTGCTGAAGGAACTGCTCGACGGCAGCTTCGTGAACAAGGACCCCTGGGCCATCCACGCGATGCCCTTCCTGATCGTGCTGCTGTTCCTGGTGCGGGGCCTGGCCGACTTCAGCCAGACGGTGGCCCTCCACAGCGTGGCCAACAAGATGCTGGTCGACCTGCGCACCCGCGCCTTCGACAAGCTGCTCAGCCTGCCCACCAGCTATTTCGATGCCCACGCCGGAGCCGCCACCCTCTCGAAGCTGGCCTACGACGCGGCCCAGGTCACGCCGCTGATCACCACCGCACTGATCACCATCGTGCGCGACAGCCTCACGGTGCTCGGGCTGCTGGGCTACATGCTCTACCTGAACTGGCGTCTGTCGCTGGTGTTCTTCACGGTGCTGCCGCTGATCGCCTGGGTGATCCGCGCCGTCAGCCGGCGCCTGCGCGGCCTGAGCCGCGGACAGCAGCGCACCCAGGGCGAGATGACGCGCGTGATGGACGAGGCGATCGGCGCGCACCGCGAGATCAAGGTGTTCGGCGGCGCCGCCTACGAGTCCGAACGCTACGCCCGCGTGGCCCACGAGCTGCGCCACTACACGATGAAGGTGGTCAGCACGGCGGCCGCCAACGGCCCGATCGTGCAGGGCATCGCCGTGCTCGCGCTGGCCGCGATCATCTACTACGCGGCGCTGCAGTCGCAGAACAACCAGATCACGGTCGGCGGCTTCGTCTCCTTCTTCGGCGCGATGGCGCTGCTGCTGGCGCCGCTCAAGCGCCTGTCCAATGTCAACGAGGTGTTGCAGCGCGGCCTGGCCGGCGCCGCGAGCATCTTCGAGATCCTTGACACGCCAGGTGAACCCGATGCCGGCACGCGCACGCTGGCGCGCGCGCAGGGCCGCCTGCAGTTCGAGGGCGTGCGCCTGCGCTACCCGCAGGCCGAGCGCGAGGCCCTCGCCGGCATCGACCTCGAGATCCGCCCGGGCGAGACGGTGGCGCTGGTCGGCGCCTCCGGCAGCGGCAAGACCACGCTGATGGCGCTGATCCCGCGCTTCTATGTGCCGGACGCCGGCAGCATCCGCCTCGACGGCATCGACCTGCGCGAGCTCCGGCTGGCCGACCTGCGCGCCAACCTCGCGCTGGTGACGCAGCACACGGTGCTGTTCGACGACACCGTGGCGGCGAACATCGCCTACGGCGCGCAGCGCCACCTGAGCGAGGACGAGATCGTGGCGGCGGCCGAGGCCGCCCACGCGATGGAATTCATCCGCGCGCTGCCGCAGGGCCTGCAGACGCCGGTGGGCGAGAACGGTGCGCGCCTCTCCGGCGGCCAGCGCCAGCGCCTCGCGATCGCGCGCGCCCTGCTGAAGGACGCCCCGGTGCTGCTGCTCGACGAGGCCACCTCGGCGCTCGACACCGAGAGCGAGCGCGCGGTCCAGGCCGCGATCGAGAACCTCAAACGCGGCCGCACCACGGTGATCATCGCGCACCGGCTGTCGACCATCGTCAACGCCGACCGCATCGTGGTGCTGGACCAGGGCCGCATCCACGAGGTCGGAAGCCACGCGGAGCTGCTGGCGCGCGGCGGCATCTACAGTCGCCTGCACCGCCTGCAATTCGCCGACGACGGACTGCCGGCGGCAGGAGAGGCCGCCGGCTCATGAAGCGCATCCTGATCGTGCGGCTGTCGGCGATCGGTGATGTGGTGATGGCCTCGGGGCTGATCCCGGCACTGCGCGCGCTGCACCCCGAGGCCCGCATCGCCTGGCTGGTCGAGCCGGCGGCGGCCCCGCTGCTGGCGCACAACCCGCGCCTCGACGAAGTGATCGTATGGCCGCGCGCCGAGTGGCAGCAGCTGTGGCGCGCGCGCCGCTACGCCGAGCTGTGGCGCCGCTTTTGCGCGTTTCGCCGCGCGCTGCGGGCGCAGCGCTTCGACCTCGCGCTCGACACCCAGGGCTGCTGAAGAGCGCCCTCTGGTCCTGGCTCAGCGGCGCGCCGCGGCGCCTCAGCCTCATCGGTCGTGAACAGAGCCACCACCTCGCCACCGAGCGCGTCGTCCCGCCGCCCGATACCGGTCCACGCCCCATCGGGGCCGAGTACCGCCACCTCGCCCGGCACCTCGGCGCCGCGGACGGCAGCTTCCGGCTCGACCTGG
>NZ_AZND01000093.1:0-13416 GCF_000576205.1 Methylibium sp. T29
CGCGCACGCGGCGGCCGAGTCCGGCGCCGAGCAGGCGCGCGGCCTCCATCAGATGCAGGCCGCGCTCCATCAGCGCGCCGCGGGTCAGCAGGTAGACGTAGGGGTAGAGCGCCAGCGTGAACAGCACGATGGCGCCGGGCAGGCTGCGCACGTCGGGCCACAGCGGCCCCTGCGCGCCGGTCAGCGCGCGCAGCGTGGTCTGCAGCGGGCCGCTGTACTGCAGGAAATCGGTGCTGGCATAGGCCAGTACATAGGCCGGCATCGCCAGCGGCAGCAGCAGCGCCCACTCGAAGACGCGCCGCCCGGGGAAGTCGAACAGGCTGACCGCGGCGGCAGTGGCCCCGCCCAGCAGCGCCACGCCGATCGCCACGCCCAGCGCCAGCAGCAGCGAGCTCAAGGCGTAGCCAGGCAGCACCGTGGCAGCCTGGTGACGCAGCAATTCGAGGCTCTGCGCCTGCGGGGCCAGCCAGGCCCCGAACACGCCCAGCAAGGGCAGCGCCAGCAGCGCGCACAGCACGACGGCGAGACGGCGCATGCTCAGTCGAGGCCGCGGTCGGAAGGCCCGCGACGGCCGTGGTCAAGGCGCGGCGGCGGGGCGAATACGGGAATGCGAACGAAATTCATTTGAAGTCAGCTCGCTATCATAGAGGGATGCTGCTGCGTCTCGCCGATGTCTCGATCCGCTACCCGGTGGCGCACCCGGGCGGCGGCGAACGGCCGGCGGTCGACGGCGTGTCCTTCGGTCTGGCCGAGGGCGAGATCGGTGTGCTGATCGGCCCGTCGGGCTGCGGCAAGACTTCGCTGCTGCGTGCCGTCGCCGGCCTGGAGCCGCTGGCCGGCGGCAGCATCTCGCTGGGCGACGAACGGCTCGGCGACGCGGCCACCGGCCGCCACCTCTCACCGGAGCAGCGCCGCATCGGCATGGTGTTTCAGGACTATGCGCTGTTCCCCCATCTCAGCGTGGCGCAGAACGTGGCCTTCGGCCTGCACGACCTGCCGCGGGCGCAGCGCGAGCAACGCGTGGCCGAATTGCTCGACCTGGTGGGCCTGGGCAGTGCCGCGAAGCGCGCGCCGCACCAGCTGTCGGGCGGGCAGCAGCAGCGCATCGCCCTGGCCCGGGCCCTGGCGCCGGCGCCGCGGCTGCTGCTGCTGGACGAACCCTTCTCCAGCCTCGACGTCGATCTGCGCGAACGCCTGGCGCAGGAGCTGCGCGCGATTCTCAAGCGGACCGGCACGACGGCGCTCTTCGTCACCCACGATCAGCTCGAGGCCTTCGCGCTGGGTGACGTGATCGGCGTGATGCACCGGGGCCGCCTCGACCAGTGGGACAGCGCCTACCAGCTCTACCACCGTCCGGCGACACGCTTCGTGGCCGACTTCATCGGGCACGGCGTGTTCGCGCCGGCCCGCATCGTGGACGGCGCCGACGGTCCGCGTGTGCACACCCCCGTGGGCGACCTGAGCGATCTCGAGGAATGCCCGTTGTCCGCCGCCTACCCGGGTGGCGAGTGCGAGGTGCTGCTGCGGGCGGACGACATCGTCCACGACGACAGCTCGCCGGTGAAGGCCCGCATCGAACGCAAGGCCTTCCGCGGCTCCGAGTTCCTGTACACGCTGCAGCTCGCCAGCGGCGAACGCGTGCTCGCCCACGTGCCCTCGCACCACGATCACCAGCTCGGCGAATGGATCGGCATCCGCGCCGAGGTCGACCACGTGGTCACCTTCCCACGCCAGCCGAGCTGAAGGCCGGCCCGCCTGCGCAGCCGGAAGCGTCGGTAAAAGCCTGCAAAGCCTTCCAAACGACGCAACTTTGGGGTCTGGAGCAGACTCACAGCGCAAGTGCCGGTCCTATACTGGACTGCAGCAATCGAAAAGGAACCCGGACGTCATGGGTGCTAAGACAAAAGTGGCTGGCTGGATCGTCGTCGGGGCGGTCGCGGGTGCCTTGACCACGATGCAACTGACCGCGACGGCGCGCAACCCGTCTGCGGCCTTGCCGCTGGAGGAGCTGCAGCAGCTCGCCGCGGTATTCGGCATGGTGAAGAGCGACTACGTCGAACCGGTCGATGAGAAGAAGCTGATCACCGACGCCATCGGCGGCATGGTCGCCGGCCTCGACCCGCACTCCCAGTACTTCGACAAGAAGACCTTCAAGGAATTCCGCGAAGGCACCAGCGGGCGCTTCGTCGGTGTCGGCATCGAGATCGGCATGGAGGACGGGCTGGTCAAGGTGGTCTCGCCGATCGAGGGCTCGCCGGCCTTCCGGGCCGGCGTGAAGAGCGGCGACCTGATCACCAAGATCGACGACAGCTTCGTCAAGGGCCTGACGATGGACCAGGCCGTCAAGAAGATGCGTGGCGAGCCCAACACCAAGGTCGTGCTGACGGTGTTCCGCAAGGCCGAGAGCCGCAGCTTCCCGGTCACCATCACCCGCGAGGAGATCCGCGTGCAGAGCGTGCGCGCGAAGATGATCGAGCCCGGCTATGCCTGGCTGCGCGTGAGCCAGTTCCAGGACCGCACCGTCGAGGATTTCGCCACCAAGCTGGCCGACCTGTACAAGCAGGACCCCAACCTGAAGGGCCTGGTGCTCGACCTGCGCAACGACCCGGGCGGTCTGCTCGAGGCGTCGGTGGCGATCTCGGCCGCCTTCCTGCCCAAGGACGTGACAGTGGTCTCCACGAACGGGCAGATCGCCGAATCGAAGGCCGTGTTCAAGGCCAATCCGGAGTTCTACTCGCGCCGTGGCAGCGACCCGCTGAAGAAGCTGCCCGAGGGGTTGAAGAGCGTGCCGCTGATCGTGCTGGTGAACGAAGGCTCGGCCTCCGCCAGCGAGATCGTCGCCGGCGCCCTGCAGGATCACAAGCGCGCCACGGTGATGGGCAGCCAGACCTTCGGCAAGGGCTCGGTTCAGACGGTGCGCCAGCTTTCGCCCGACACGGCGCTGAAGATCACCACCGCCCGCTATTACACGCCGAGCGGTCGCTCGATCCAGGCCACCGGCATCGTGCCCGACGTGTGGCTCGACGAAACTGCCGAAGGCAACGTGTTCGCCGCCATCCGCACCCGCGAGGCTGACCTGGAGAAGCACATCTCCAGCGGCCAGGGCCCGGAGGTCAAGGACCCGGCGCGCGAGAAGGCCCGAGAGGAGGCGCTGAAGAAGCTGGAAGAGGCGAACGGCAAGGACAAGGACAAGGCGCCCAAGCCGCTGCCCGAGTTCGGCAGCGCCGAGGACTTCCCGTTGCAGCAGGCGCTGAATCGCCTGAAGGGCAAGACGGTGCTGGCCTCGAAGACGCAGACCGAGCGCAAGCCCGAGGACACCAAGACCAACTGACGGAGCGCCCTCTCGGGGTCCCAAGCGAAGAGCCCGCCATGGCGGGCTCTTCGCATTGCGCGGCGCCGCAGGAAGCCCGCGACGCTATCCTCGCGCCATGAACGACGACCAGCTGCTGCGCTACAGCCGCCACATCCTGCTCGACGAGATCGGCATCGAGGGCCAGCAGCGCCTCCTCGACGGCCATGCGCTCGTCATCGGTGCCGGCGGGCTGGGCTCGCCGGCCCTGCTCTACCTGGGCACGGCCGGGGTCGGAACGATCACCGTGGCCGACCATGACACGGTGGACCTGACCAACCTGCAGCGTCAGATCGTCCACGACATGGCGCGCATCGGCATGCCGAAGGCGGAATCAGCCGCCCGCAGCATCGCTGCCATCAACCCCGCGGTGCGAGTCCGGGCCCTGACCGAGCGCGCCGACGCCGCGCGGCTCGAAGCCCTGGTGCGCGAGGCCGACGTGGTGCTCGACTGCAGCGACAACTTCGCGACGCGCCACGCGGTCAATCGGGCCTGCGCCGTGCACCGCAAGCCGCTGGTGGCCGGCGCGGCGATCCGCTTCGATGGCCAGATCTCGGTCTACGACGTGCGCGACGCCGCCAGCCCCTGCTACGCCTGCCTGTTCCCCGAGGACAGCGCCTTCGAAGAGGTGCGCTGCTCCACGATGGGCGTGTTCGCGCCGCTGGTCGGCATCATCGGCAGCATGCAGGCGGCCGAGGCGCTGAAGCTGCTGGCCGGCATCGGGCCGACGCTGGCGGGACGGCTGCAGATGCTCGACGGCCGAGCGATGGAATGGACCGAGATCCGCCTCGCCCGCCGCGCCGACTGCCCGGTGTGCGGGCCGCACCGCGGGCCTGCGGGTTAAGCTGGGCGCATGGACGACACGACCCACGATCTGCGCGCACGCAATTTCCCCTCGGCCCAAGAAGACGTGGCCGCGGTCACGCCGGCCTCGCGCTATGCCGGCCCCGAAAGCGCCTACCGCCTGGCCTTCGACGACAAGGATTTCCTGCTGCGCGAGGAACTGCGCCCGGTGCGCATGCAGCTCGAGCTGCTCAAGCCCGAGCTGGTGCAGCGCGAGCACCGCATCGAATCGACCATCGTGATCTTCGGCAGCGCGCGCATCCTGCCGCGCGACGAGGCGCTGCAGCGCGTCGCTGCCGCGCAGGCGCTGGGCGACGCCGACGCGCTCAAGCGCGCCGAGATGCAGCTGGCCATGTCGCACCACTACGAGGAGGCACGGCGCTTCGCCGGCATCGTGACGACGGCCTCGAAGCAGCTCGACGAGCCGATCGCCGTCGTCACCGGCGGCGGGCCCGGCATCATGGAGGCCGGCAACCGCGGCGCCTTCGAGACCGACGGCCCGAGCATCGGCCTCAACATCGTGCTGCCGCATGAGCAGGCACCCAACGACTACATCACGCCGGAGCTGTGCTTCCAGTTCCACTACTTCGCGCTGCGCAAGATGCACTTCCTGATGCGCGCGATCGCGCTGGTGTGCTTCCCCGGCGGCTTCGGCACGCTCGACGAGACCTTCGAGGCGCTGACGCTGATGCAGACCGGCAAGATCCGCCGTCGACCGGTGCTGCTGTTCGGTCGCGAGTTCTGGACCAAGCTGATCAATTTCGACCTGTTGGTCGGCACCGGCATGATCAATGCCGAGGATCTGAAACTGTTCCACTTCGTCGAGAGCGCCGAAGAGGCCTGGGGCGTGATCGAGCGCCACTACGGGCTCGACGCGCTCGACACCCAGACCGGCGCCTTCGCGGAAGACGTCTGACACCGGAGAGCCCATGAGCGCCGACCTCCGCCGCCTCGCGCCGCAGATCTCTCTGATCGGTGCGCCCACCGACATCGGCGCCGGCGCGCGCGGTGCGTCGATGGGTCCGGAAGCGCTGCGCGTGGCCAACCTGCAGAGCACGCTGGAGGCGCACGGCCTGGAGGTGGTCGACCGCGGCAACCTTGCAGGACCCCGCAACCCCTGGCTGCCGCCGACCGAGGGCTACCGCCACCTCGCCGAGGTGGTGGCATGGAATACCGCGGTGCACGAAGCGGTGCATGCCGAGCTCGGCCTGGGGCGGTTGCCCATCCTGCTGGGCGGCGACCACTGCCTCGCGATCGGCAGCATCAGCGCGGTGGCGCGCCACTGCCGCGAGGCGGGCAAGAAGCTGCGCGTGCTGTGGCTCGATGCGCACGCCGACTTCAACACCAACGTGCTCACGCCCACCGGCAACGTGCATGGCATGCCGGTCGCGTGCCTGTGCGGCCGCGGCCCGCAGGCGCTGATCGAGATCGGTGGCCAGGTGCCGGCGATCAATCCGAAGTGGGTGCGCCAGATCGGCATCCGCAGCGTCGACGCCGGCGAGCGGCGGCTGGTGCACGAGGTCGACCTCGAGGTGTTCGACATGCGCTACATCGACGAGATGGGCATGCGCCATACGATGGAGCTCGCGCTCGCGACGCTGGACGCCAACACCCACCTGCACGTGAGCTTCGACGTCGACTTCCTCGATCCGCCCATCGCGCCCGGCGTCGGCACCACCGTCAATGGCGGCCCGACCTACCGCGAGGCGCAGCTGTGCATGGAAATGATCGCCGACACCGGCCGCCTCGCCTCGCTCGACGTGATGGAACTGAACCCGGCCTTCGACGTGCGCAATGCCACCGCGGTGCTCGCGGTGGACCTGGTGGAGTCGCTGTTCGGCAAGAGCACGTTGATGCGAAAGTAGTCGCCGCCTCGCGGGCGGCCGATCTGTCAGTCACAGGGCCCATGGCGCCGCCGAAAATCGCGCGGCAGTTCTGGATTCGGCGCGGCGAACAGGCCCCGCCCCGCGGCGCGGGCCCGTTGCTCCTGGCCGGCATAGGGGCCCGGGTCGCGGCCGTAGCGAGCCGACCATGCGTGCCCCTCGGCGACCAGCCAGGCGCCCACATCCTGGTCACCCAGCCACAGCGTCCCGAGCGCACGGCCATGCATGTCGGTCGCGCGCCGCCGCACCGTGACGTGGCGGTCCTGCACGCGCGCTGCCAGCGCGGCGCCGGCTTCGCTGCCATGCGGCTGGCAGCGTTCCGGCGCGTCCAGGCCCACCAGGCGCAGCTTCACGGGCTTGCGGCGAGCCTGCTGGCCGTTGCTCGCGTCGGGCCTCACCCAGACCGTGTCGCCGTCGGTGATGCGCGTGACCACGCCCTCGAAACGGACCTCCTCGGCCACCGCGCCACCGGTCGCCCCGACCCACGCGACCAGCCAGGCGATCAACAGCCTCATGGCGCACCCCAGGTGCGCCACGCCCACCACGCCAGCAAGCCGCCGCACAGCAGCCACACCGCGGCGATCAGCAACACACCCCACAGCATCTTCGGCACGCGTTCCCCACTGGCCTCGGCCTCGCGCAGCCGGGCCTGCCACAGTGCATCGGGGGTCAGCTTGACGGCCAGTGCGATCCCCAGCGGCAGCAGCACCAGTTCGTCGAGCATCCCCAGCACCGGGATGAAATCGGGAATCAGGTCGATCGGGCTCAGCGCGTAGGCGATCACCAGGATGGCGATGAGCTTGGGCGCGCGCGGCGTGTCCGGGTGCTTGAACAGCTTCCACAGTGCCAGCAGGTAGATCGCGAGCCGCGCCCGGTTCGCCCGGCCGAACAAGGGGCCGAGCTTCATGCCGCGCTCCTGGCATCGGCAGCCCAGGGCGCGGTGACGATCCAGCCTTCCAGCGGATCGATCACCGGCGGCAAGCCGTGGTTCGGCTGCGTTGCGGCCCATGCGGCCTGCAGCATGCAGAGCACGGCGTCGAGGCGGTCGCCGCGCGCGTCGGCCACCAGTTCTTCGCGCTGCGCATGGCGCAGCTTCAGCCGCAAGCCCAGCCGCGACCGGCCCTGCTCCAGCGCGTCGACCAGGTCCTTGCGGGCGATCAGGCGTTCGGGTGTCTGTTTCGCGCGTTCGTCGCTCTTGTACGAGCGTGCGCCGATCAACTCGCGCGCCAGCAGCCCGGGGTAGGCCTCGAGCGCCACGCGCTGCGGATCGCCGGCATGCAGACCAGCCAGCGTCACGCCCGCCTCCACGAGCCGTGGCACCCCCGCGTGCAGCATGTAGCGACCGGCGGGTTGACCCACTTCATCGACGGGCTCGACCCGGCGGGGCCATCGGTGGCGCGGTGAGCAAACTTGGACCCGGTGGGCCGGGCCGCGCAGAAGGCCGCGAAACGCTCGCGGATCTCGCTGCGCGGCAGCGCCGCATAGAGACGCAGCATCGGCAGCCAGGCCTGCGGCCAGCCCAGCTCCGTGACCAGTTCGCGCGGCAGGCCGAACGGCAGGTCGAAGGCCCCCAGCCAGGGACCGGGCCGCTGCAGCAGGGCCGAGAAGGCGGAAAGATCGGGCAGCAGCTCGATCGCATCGAGACGCAGCAGGTGGCCGTCGGCATGGCCTCGCGCCAGCACGATGGGCTTGTGCCGCGTGGGCGCGCTGCTGAAGTCGACACCCAGCAAAGGCAGGGGCACGACGGCGGCGGGAGGTGAAGGGGGTGCTGACATGGACGCTGGGACTCTACCGGCCCGCGACAATCCCGGCATGCCGACTGCCAACGAGCCTCTGCCCCGCCCTGCCCCGCGTCGACTGGCGCGCGGCCTGCTGATCGGTCTGGCCGTCGTGCTGGCTGCCTTGGCAGTGGTCTGGCAGCTGGCGGCACACCGGCTGCAGCAGGAACTGGTGGCTGCCCTCGGCCCGCGCAGCGAGGTGGCCTCGGTCGGCCTCGCCTGGGGCGGCGTCGAGATCCTCGGCCTGCGCATCGCCGCCGCGCCGGGCAGCGGCTGGCCGGCGGCCGACGAACTGCGTGCACCCCGCATGGTGGTGGCGCCGGACCTGTGGTCCGCGCTGCGCGGACGCATCGGCGTGCACAGCGTGCGCATCGAGGACGGCTACATCTCGCTGCTGCGGGGCCGCGACGGCCAGATGCAGGTGCTGCCCGCGCTGCTGGGTCGGCGCGAGCGAACCGGGGCCGAGCGTCGCGGCGGCAGCCTGCCTGCAGTGCGCATCGGCGACGTGCAGTTGCGCGGGACCGAGATCGCGTTCTACGACGCCTCGGTGAGCCGGCCGCCGCTGGCCCTGCGGCTGGTGGACATGCAGGCGAGCATCGGGCCGCTCGCGCTGCCGGCGCTGGATGGGGCGACGCAGATCGACATCACCGCCGGAGTCCGCGGCGCGCGGGCAGGCCAGGAGGGCCGGCTCGAGCTGCACGGCAGCGTGACCGGTGCCTCCCGCGACGCCGCGTTGAAGCTCAGCCTGCGCCGCGTCGATCTGCTCGCACTGCAGCCCTACGTGAACCAGGTGGCCCAAGGCGGCGTGAAGCGGGGCACGCTCGACCTCGATCTGGCGCCCACCGTGAAAAGCCAGCAGCTGCACGCGCCGGGGCACATGACGCTGAGCCAGCTGGAACTCGGCGACGGCAACTTCGCCGGCCTGCCGCGCAAGGCCATGCTGGCCTTCATGAGCCGGCACGACCGCATCGAACTCGAGTTCACGCTGGAAGGCCGGCTCGACGACCCGGCGTTCTCGCTCAACGAGAACTTCGCGACGCGCGTCGCCTCGGCACTGGGCAACGTGTTGGGTCTGAGCGTGGAAGGCGTGGTCGAGGGCGTCGGCAGCGTCGTGAAGGGCTTGTTCGGACGCTGACTTGCGTTGGCATCGAAGGGCCAGGGCCCGACCCTTTCTTATCGAGCCAGCACGTAGGCGCGCAGACTGGCCTCGGTGTACTTGGAGCCGGTCGGATCTCTCACGAACACCGGCGCCTTGAACAGCACGCGCGCCGTCGCGGGCTTGGACCAGTTGGCGTGGTCCCACGGATAGAATCCGAACTTCTGCCATGTCGGATGCTGTTCGATCGTCGCGTAGCCCGTCGGACCGGCGTAATCCGCGAACTGGACGCCATCGCGCCAAGCTTGGAAGTAGCCCCGCCCGCCCTCGTTGGGATCAATGCGCACTTTCGTGACGATCACGGTCCAGGCCTTCGTCGGAATGCCGGGTGATTCGAAAATGCGAGTCTGGTTCGTGGCGCGCGTCGGCGGCACCATGGTGTTGTGCCGAACGAAAAGCACCAGTCCGTTCTTTTCGGCCTGGATCGCCGCCCAGGGATTGACCGTCTGAGACGTCAGCTGATGGTATTGGCTAATCACAGCCTGGAAGTCGTAGCCGCCATCGGGCATCAACAGTCCGAACGCGTGCCAGATGTCGATGTATGGCTTGATGACGCCCGGTTGTGTGATCCACCAGCTCAGTTCGCAGCGCTTGGACCCGGCTCCGCCCAGGCTGTCGCTGACCGACGGCGCGAACATCAGTACCTGCTTCGACGAGTCCAGCGGATCGGCCGTCTTTCCGAAGCGCCGGCCCGCGGGCTGCGCTGTTCCGTCGAAACCGCCAGCGGCGTCGAAGGACGCGACGCTGATGTCCTTCGCTCCGGCGCATTCCAGACCGACCTGCCCGCCCCGGATCTGACGGAACGGCTTGTTCGCGTCGATCTCCGCAAAGATGTCCGAGTCAGCGATCGGCACCGTCCGCTCCATCGAGACGGCGGCGGGGCGCGCCGTTTCAGCCAACCCGACCGCGGTCGCTGCACCGGCCAGCGCCAAGCAGGCAAGCGCCGAGAGAAGAATGGAGGTCGACGGAGTCATGGGATTCACGATCGCGTTGGGTTGGCAGCAAGGGATGAGCTGCGTACCGATTGTCTTGCAAGCCGCCTGTGGCGCCGGATCTTCACGAGCCGAACCATCGCTCCGAAACTTTCCTTCAACCCAGCGCAAGACCACCCACGCCGACGGCGATGAACGCCGCCCCGACCAGCCGCCAGCCCAGTTCGCCCTCGCCCAGCAGCCGGCCGCCCAGCAGCGCCGCGAACAGCATCGACACCTCGCGGGCCGGCGCTACATGCGACAGCGGCGCGAGCTGCATCGCGTACAGCACCATCACGTAGGCCGCCGGGCTGAGTACCGCCACCGCCAGGGCGTGACGCCACTGCGCTCGCCACGCGGACCGCAGCGCCGCGCGGTCGCGCAGCAGCGGCAGCATGAACGGAATGCGCAGCAGGTTGCCGAAGTAGTCCACCAGGATCGGCGACACCGCCAGCAGCTTCACCGCCGCGCCGTCGATCAGCGTGTAGGCGGCGATGGTCGCGCCGGTCGCCGCGCCCCAGCCGAGACCGGCGCGCACGCGCTGCGATGCCGTGTCGCCGTCACCATGGCGGCCCCTCAGGGCCTGCAGCAGCCGCGGCCCACCGGCGATCAGCACGATGCCGACCGTCACCGCCAGGACACCGGCCGCACCGACCGCCGACAGGGATTCGCCGAGCAGCAGCACGGCGCCCAGCGCCGACAGCAGCGGCCCGGTGCCACGCGCAACCGGGTAGACGACCGTGAGATCCGATGCCCGGTAGCCCCGCAGCAGGACCGTGAAGTAGGCCAGGTGCGTCAGGCCACTGGCCAGCACCGCAGCCCAGGCCAGCAGGCCCCAGCGCGGCAGTTCGTCCCAGGCCACCCACAGACCGACGGGCGCCCACAGCACCGCCACCATCAGCGCTGTCAGCAGCACGAAGCGCTGGTCACCTCCTGCACGCTTGGCAACGAGATTCCACAGCGCATGCAGCAGCGCGGCGGTCAGAACCAGAGCAAGGGCGGAGGCAGGCAAACGGCGGGTCGTACGAGTCGGGAAGCCCCGACTTTAGCGTCGCCGCCGGCTCAGCTCAGAACGCCTGCCGCCACTTCACCGACAGCAGCCAGTTGCGCGGCATGCCAGGCTCGAAAAAACGGCCGTTGCCGTCGTTGACGATCACGCTGCCGGCGTATTCGCGGTCGAACAGGTTGTCCACGCGCACCAGCACGTCGATCCGGCTGCCTTCGGCCAGCTTCCAGCTCTGGGTGGCACGCAGGGCCCAGGTGGCCCAGGTGCCGGCGAAGTCGGTGTTGCGGTCGTTGACGGCCACCTCGTCCTGCGCCCGCAGCTCGGCGGCGAGCTCGGTCGTCGACGTGCCGAAGGGCCGCCACGCCAGCTCGGCGAAGGCGCTGCGCGGGCTGGTGCCGGCGATGCGGTTGCCGGCCGGCACGGTCGCCTGGTTGCCAGGGTTGGCGCCGTTGCAGGGCACGGCGGTGCAGGTGACGAAGGCGTCGTCGTAGGTCGCCGACAGCCAGGTCAACGCCAGCGCGGTGCGCCAGTTCGGGGTGATGCTCCAGCCCGCACCCAGCTCAACGCCGCGCCGCGTGGTCGAGCCGACGTTCTGGAAGGTGGAGCGGCCACCGGCGTTGGTCGCCACGCCGATCTCGTCGTCGGTACGCGCCTCGAACACGGCGAAGTCCGCAGCCAGGCCACGCGCATCGTTGCGCCACTTTGCGCCGAGCTCGATCTGCTTGCTGGTCTGCGCCTTCAGGCCGTTGTTGAAGCCGCTGCCGCCGTCGGGACGGTAGGCCAGCTCGCCGAAGGTCGGTGATTCGAAGCCCTCGCCGGCGCTGACATAGAAGTTCCAGTCCGGCAGGCCGCGCCACTGCACTGCGGCGACCGGGTTGGTGTAGCTGTACTTCAGCGAGCCCGAGTCGTCGCCATTGAGGCCGGACACATAGTGATCCTCCGCCTCGAAGCGCACGCGGCCGCTGCGCAC
This sequence comes from Methylibium sp. T29, assembly GCF_000576205.1. Taxonomy (NCBI): domain Bacteria; kingdom Pseudomonadati; phylum Pseudomonadota; class Betaproteobacteria; order Burkholderiales; family Sphaerotilaceae; genus Methylibium; species Methylibium sp. T29. Next base: position 11,957 of record NZ_AZND01000093.1, read on the forward strand.
GCCGAGCGTCGCCACCCAGTCCTTGACGAACTCCAGCTCGCCCTGCGCGTAGACGTCGGTGGTCTTCACGGTGTTCTTCTCGTCGCGGCGCTGGTTGCCGGTGACGCCGAGCGCCGTGGGGGCCAGCGGATCGCCGAGGAAGTTCTCGTAGCCGCGGCGGTCCTCGGTGCTGCGTTCCAGCGCCGCGCCGGCCACGAACTGGGCGCTGCGATCGCCGTCCAGCGTCCAGCGCCAGATCAGCCGGCCGTCCAGACCCTGGTAGTCGCGATCGAAGTCGATCACGCCGCCGGGGTGGCGGTCGGTGTTTGGCGGCGGTGTCGGGTTGCGCTGGGTCAGGACGGGGATCGATTGCCACTGGGTGACCGACCGCTGGCCGAAATAGGCGGTGACGGCACTCTCGCTCAGCGCACCGAGGTCCGCGAAGCGATGCCGCCAAGTGGCACCGATCTGCTCCTGCTGCGCGGTCTTGCGGGTGTTGAACTGGGTCGCCACCGCGGCCGTCTGGCGCGGATCGGCGTCGAACTGCGCACGGTTCAGGCCCAGCGGATCGTCGGCGGGTTGGTCGACGTGGTTGACGCTGACGACCACGGTGTCGCGCTCGCCGGTCCAGCCCAGCCGCAGGTTGGCCAGCGTGCGGCGGGCGCTGCTTTGCGGACGGAAACCGTCATAGTCGAGATAGCTCGCGCCGAAGCGCAGGTCGAAGCCGCGGCCCGGCTCGTCGCCGAGCGGCGCCTGCACCGTCACGCGCCCCTGGCGCAGGCCGAAGCGGCCGATGTCCGCACCGAGCTCGCCATAGCGCTCGCGCACCGGCTGGCTCACCAGCGCGATGACGCCGCCCGAGCTGTTGCCGTAGAGCGCGCTGAACGGACCGCGCAGCACCTCGACGCGCTGCGCGCCGGCGAGGTCGAAGTGCGACACCTGCCCCTGGCCGTCGGGCATGGTCGCGGGAATGCCGTCGCTGTACAGGCGCATGCCGCGCACGCCGAAGGTCGAACGGGCGCCGTAGCCGCGTGAGTTGATCTGCAGGTCCTGTGCGTAGTTGTTGCGGTTCGCCACCGTCAGGCCCGGCACCCGCGCCATCGCCTCCGACAGGTTGATCATCGGGCCCGCGTTGCGCAGCGCCTCCTCGTCCACCGTGCCCACCGAGTACGGGGTGTCGAAGGCGCGCTGCTCGAAGCCCTTGCCGGTGACGACCACCGGCGCGAGCGTCCCGCTCGCCGCGTCCTGCGCCTGGGCGAACGGCGCTGCACCGATCAGCGCGCAGGCGGCGACCACCGGGTTCACCCGCAGCCGGGAAAGGGCGGGACGCTGGGCTGACGACATGAATACTCCTGAAGATGTCCGGTGAATGCGAAAGCGCGCGGACTCTACCTTCAGGAACACCCCTGCCCAATAGAGAAAATCTGCAAAAGGGATCGGGGATGATGCGGAGCAACCAGACGGCAGCAGCCTGTCGCCCG
>NZ_AZND01000094.1:0-13343 GCF_000576205.1 Methylibium sp. T29
GGCGCGGCGGTCATGCTCGCCTTCGCGCTGGGCGGCGGGCTGGCCTTGCTGTTCGGCCGCGGCGTGCTCGGTCGACTGGGGCAGGGCGCCGGCGCGGCGAGGTGGGCCGGTGCCCTGCTGGTGATGGCTGGCGGATGGGCGATCTGGCTGCAGCTGACCGGTCCGTCCGGGCCATGGTGCAAGGTGGTCTGACGCAGCGGATCGACGGTGCTCGCGGCCGCCGTCCGGCGGCTCGCTGCACCGCACGATGGCTCGCCTAGAATCGAAGCCACCCCCTCTGTTCCTTCCGACCCCTTACCCAGCGGAGACGCAAGTCCATGTACCAGCACATCAAGGTGCCTGCCGACGGCCAAAAGATCACCGTCAATGCCGATTTCTCGCTCAACGTGCCCGATCAGCCGATCATCCCCTTCATCGAGGGCGACGGCACCGGCTTCGACATCACGCCGGTGATGATCAAGGTGGTCGACGCGGCGGTCGAGAAAAGCTACGGCGGCAAGCGCAAGATCCACTGGATGGAGATCTACGCTGGCGAGAAGTCGACCAAGGTCTACGGCCCCGACGTCTGGCTGCCGGAAGAGACGCTGCAGGTCCTGAAGGAGTATGTGGTCTCGATCAAGGGCCCGCTCACCACGCCCGTGGGCGGTGGCATCCGCTCGCTCAACGTGGCGTTGCGCCAGGAGCTCGACCTCTACGTCTGTCTGCGCCCGATCCAGTACTTCGAGGGGGTGCCGAGCCCGGTGAAGGAGCCGCACAAGACCAACATGGTGATCTTCCGCGAGAACTCGGAGGACATCTACGCCGGCATCGAGTTCGAAGCCGAGAGCGAGAAGGCCAAGAAGCTCATCAAGATCCTGCAGGATGAATTCGGTGTCAAGAAGATCCGCTTCCCCGCCACATCGGGCATCGGCATCAAGCCGGTGTCGCGCGAGGGCACCGAGCGCTTGGTGCGCAAGGCCATCCAGTACGCGATCGACAACGACAAGCCCAGCGTGACGATCGTGCACAAGGGCAACATCATGAAGTTCACCGAGGGCGGTTTCCGCGACTGGGCCTATGGCCTGGCGCAGAAGGAGTTCGGCGCGCAGCCGATCGACGGCGGCCCGTGGTGCAAGTTCAAGAACCCGAAGACCGGCAAGGAGATCACCGTCAAGGACTCGATCGCCGACGCCTTCCTGCAGCAGATCCTGCTGCGCCCGGCCGAGTACTCGGTGATCGCCACGCTCAACCTGAACGGTGACTACGTGTCCGACGCGCTGGCCGCGCAGGTGGGCGGCATCGGCATTGCGCCGGGGGCCAACCTGTCGGACTCGATCGCGATGTTCGAGGCCACCCACGGCACTGCGCCCAAGTACGCCGGCAAGGACTACGTGAACCCGGGCTCCGAGATCCTGTCGGCCGAGATGATGCTGCGCCACATGGGCTGGACCGAGGCGGCCGACCTCGTCATCTCGTCGATGGAGAAGTCGATCCTGTCGAAGAAGGTCACCTACGACTTCGCGCGCTTGCTGGACGGCGCCACGCAGGTCAGCTGCTCGGGCTTCGGGCAGGTGATGATCGACAACATGTGATGAGCCTGCCGGCAGGTGCCGGTAGCCACATATCAGCCCCAGTGCATTGATTTGCCTGGGGCTTTTTCATTTTGCGGCATACGGGCTCGCGAAGATCTCGATGCAGGACTGCGGGCGCGCTGGACCGCGTTCGCGGCAGCGTTCCTGTCGGGGCTCGGGAGCGAGGCGGCCGGCGGCAGGCATGCGCCTGCGGCGAATGCAGCGCCTAACGCGGTGCGCGAACGAAAAGCACGAACGCCGCGAGCAGGAACGCGATCTGGGCCAGCGAGCGGATCCAGATCGGCCACGGTGCCATCGCACGCTCCAGCCGATCGACTTCATCGGCCACCGCGCGGAATCCGGCAGGATCGACGTAGTCTTCGCGGCCACGAGGCACTTCGAGGTATCCGTTGCAGTTTTGCGTTCCCATGCGAGCGATTGAAACGCAGGCGGTGGAGCGACGGGCGTGCAAAGCTCACGCGACGAGCCTGTCGTTTGCCGCGCCACCTATTGAAGGGGGATTGCCTGCGTCCCGGCGTTCCGCAGGCCACGCGGCCGGCGTGAGCGATTCCGCTGGCGCCGCCGTCGAGCACCGGGCGCTTGTCCTACGAGAGCTTGCGGCGGCGTCCTTGTGACATCGCGGTCCGGATGTCCGAGCATGAGGCTCCTTCAGAGAACCAAGGAGTGCCGACATGGGCAAGTACTTTCTGGGCTGGATACTGGGCGTGCCGACGATCGTGCTGGTGGTCCTCTACCTCGTCTTCAACTGAAGCCGGGCGCGGAGCTTCCGATGGCCTGGTTCAGGTTCCGTTCCCGCAAGTCCGCTGTGGAATCGGCGCGGCAGCCGTCGGCCGCGCCGCTCGATCTGGAACTCGACGATTCCGCGGCCTCCGATCCGACCTGGCTGGACTCGACCCGTGAACTGCGCACCGGCCTCACCGTGATCGAGCATCCGATCGATACGCTGCCGGGGGAGTTGCAGGAGGCGCTCGCCACCGCAAGAAGGGCGGCCAGGCGACGGCCCTGAACGCTGGCTGGGCCGGGTGGGCTGCGAACCGATTGCCGATGGTGGCCCGCACGTTGTAATGTGATGACCGACATGGATACCGGCGACCAATCCTTCAACAACCGCGACGAGCTGACGCGCGCCCGCGTGGCCGGCTGCTTCTCGTGCCTGGGTATCTTCCGCCCGGCCGACATCGTGTTGTGGCTGCACGAGGACAGCACGGCGGCGTGCCCGATCTGCGGGGCGGACACCGTGCTGCCGCACGTGGACAGCCTGGCCGCTCTGCGGGCGATCCATGCCGGCCTGGTGAGCACCGAGGAAACGATCCCGGCCGTGCTGGACATGACGCCGCCTGCCGGTCGCGGGCCGGGCGGAGCGTAGCCCGGTCGCCGGCGTGCCGTGGCATCTTTCGCACTGCACAGCCGTTGCATCGTGTCCGCCCCTCAGAGAGGGGGACGGCAGCGGGCCCGGCATTTGCGATGCTTCTTTCCGCAGCCGGCACGCGCGTTTCGCGCGCCGCCCCGCAGAGGGAGCCATGGCATTCTTCAAGTCCCCCAAAAAGCGCGTACTTCCCTTGCCCGATCTGGAGTGCGTGGTCCCGGTCAGTCCCGAGCCGCCCGCCGACCCCCAGGGCGCGGGCTGGCTGGTGTCGTCGTTCGACCTGCGTCAGGGGCTCGACGTGTCCGAGTCGCCGCTCGACACGCTGCCGGTCGACCTGTTCGCGGAACTGCAGCCGGTTCGCCCAGCGCCGGACGAGGCGGGTGGGCACTCCCGCTGAAGCCCTGCTGACTGCATGAATCCGGTGCGCCACCGGCGCGCGTTGGGGCAGAGCCGAAGTCCGCCGGAGCGGCATCGCCGCATTCCAGTGCACGCCGTCGCGCCTGTCGGCGCGGATGAGCCTCAGTGGCCGGCGGCCAGTTCCCGGTCGTTGGCCGGAACGCGGACCGCTGCCGGGTCGGCGCGGCTTTCCAGCGGGGCGATGTTCTGGGCCAGCTTGCCCTTGGGGCCGTCCACCAGTTCGAAGCTGACGCGGGCCCCTTGCTTCAGCGTGCGAAAGCCGTCCATCAGGATGGCCGAAAATGGGCGAACACGTCTTCGCCGCCACCCTCGGGTTCGATGAAGCCGAAGCCCTTGGCATCGTTGAACCACTTGACCGTGCCGTTGACCATGGACGTTCTCCAACCCCTCGACGGACGATTCTGGGCAGGGCGGCCGCGGCCTGTCAAGCCGGCGCCGGCCGTGACGGACGAACGGGATAGGGCGGCCAGCGTGCGTGCGCGGCGCGCCGAGGCCTTGAGTTCGGGCTCAGTGGTGTCATATTGACCGGCATGGAAGTCGCTACCCAGCAGTCGATAGAATCTTTTCCATGCCCGACGACACCGTACCGCCCACTCCCCCGAAGCGCCCGGTCACCAAGCCGGACGACGGGCAGGGCGCGGTCGTGGCCGAACGGCAATCGGCCCGCGTCGAGCCGCCCCGGATGTACCAGGTGGTGCTGCTCAATGACGACTACACGCCGATGGAGTTCGTCGTGATGGTCCTGCAGGAATTCTTCCAGCGGGATATCGAGACGGCGACGCAGATCATGCTCAAAATCCACCACGAAGGTCGGGGCGTGTGCGGCGTCTACACGAAAGATGTCGCCTCGACCAAGGTCGAGTCGGTGCTCGCTGCGGCCAAGCGGTCGGGGCACCCGTTGCAATGCACTATGGAGGCCGCATGATTGCGCAAGAACTGGAAGTCAGCCTGCACATGGCGTTCGTCGAAGCGCGTCAGCAGCGCCACGAATTCATCACGGTCGAGCATCTGCTGCTCGCGCTGCTCGACAACCCGTCCGCCGCCGAAGTGCTGCGTGCCTGCTCGGCCAGCCTCGATGACCTGCGCAAGAGCCTGACGCAGTTCATCAAGGAGAACACGCCCACGGTCGGCGGCACCGACGAAGTCGACACCCAACCCACGCTGGGATTCCAGCGCGTGATCCAGCGCGCGATCATGCACGTGCAGTCCACCGGGTCCGGCAAGAAGGAAGTGACGGGCGCCAACGTGCTGGTGGCGATCTTCGGCGAGAAGGATTCGCACGCGGTGTACTACCTGCACCAGCAGGGCGTGACGCGGCTGGACGTGGTGAACTTCATCGCCCACGGCATCAAGAAGTCCGAGCCGCCCGAGCCTTCCAAGGGCGCCGAGGGCGGCAGCGGCGAAGGCGAGAAGGAAGAGTCCGGCGAAGGCAAGGGCTCGCCGCTGGACCAGTTCACCCAGAACCTCAACCAGCTCGCCCGTGACGGCAAGATCGATCCGCTGATCGGCCGCGAGCACGAGGTCGAGCGGGTGATCCAGGTGCTGTGCCGCCGCCGCAAGAACAACCCGCTGCTGGTGGGCGAGGCCGGGGTCGGCAAGACCGCGATCGCCGAGGGCCTGGCGTGGCGCATCACGCAGAACGACGTGCCCGAGATCCTGGCCGACGCGACCGTCTACTCGCTCGACATGGGCGCGCTGCTGGCCGGCACCAAGTACCGCGGCGATTTCGAGCAGCGCCTGAAGGGCGTGTTGAAGGCCTTGAAGGAGCAGCCGCATGCGGTGCTGTTCATCGACGAAATCCACACGCTGATCGGCGCCGGCGCCGCATCGGGCGGCACGCTCGACGCCAGCAACCTGCTGAAGCCGGCGCTCGGCTCCGGGCAGCTCAAGTGCATCGGCGCGACCACGTTCACCGAGTACCGCGGCATCTTCGAGAAGGATGCGGCACTGTCGCGGCGCTTCCAGAAGGTCGACGTGGTCGAGCCTTCGGTCGAGCAGACCATCGAGATCCTGAAGGGGCTGAAGTCGCGCTTCGAGGAGCACCACAGCGTGAAGTACGCGCTGGGCGCGCTGCAGGCCGCAGCCGAGCTGTCGGCCAAGTTCATCAACGACCGCCATCTGCCCGACAAGGCGATCGACGTGATCGACGAGGCCGGTGCCGCCCAGCGCATCCTGCCCAAGAGCAAGCAGAAGAAGACGATCAACCGCGCGGAGGTCGAGGAGATCGTCGCCAAGATCGCGCGCATCCCGCCGCAGAGCGTCAGCAACGACGACCGCGGCAAGCTGAAGAACCTGGACCGCGACCTGAAGAGCGTGGTGTTCGGTCAGGACCCGGCGCTCGACGCGCTGGCGTCGGCCATCAAGATGGCGCGCTCGGGCCTGGGCAAGCCGGACAAGCCGATCGGCTCCTTCCTGTTCAGCGGCCCCACCGGCGTCGGCAAGACCGAGGCGGCGAAGCAGCTGGCCTTCATCCTCGGCATCGAGCTGGTGCGCTTCGACATGTCCGAGTACATGGAGCGCCACACGGTCAGTCGCCTGATCGGCGCGCCGCCGGGCTACGTGGGCTTCGACCAGGGTGGGCTGCTGACCGAGGCGGTCACCAAGAAGCCGCACTGCGTGCTGCTGCTCGATGAGATCGAGAAGGCCCACCCCGACGTCTTCAACGTGCTGCTGCAGGTCATGGACCACGGCACGCTGACCGACAACAACGGGCGCAAGGCCGATTTCCGCAACGTGATCATCATCATGACCACGAACGCCGGCGCGGAGACGATGAACAAGTCGACCATCGGCTTCACGAATGCCCGCGAGTCGGGCGACGAGATGGCCGACATCAAGCGCCTGTTCACGCCGGAGTTCCGCAACCGGCTCGACGCAATCGTCAGCTTCCGTGCGCTCGACGAGGAGATCATCCTGCGGGTGGTCGACAAGTTCCTGCTGCAGCTCGAGAGCCAGCTGGCCGAGAAGAAGGTCGACGTGACTTTCTCCGACGCCCTGCGCAAGCACCTGGCGAAGAAGGGCTTCGATCCGCTGATGGGGGCGCGGCCGATGCAGCGTCTGATCCAGGACACGATCCGCCGCGCGCTGGCCGACGAACTGCTGTTCGGCCGCCTGGTCGATGGCGGGCGCCTGTCGGTCGACATCGACGCCGAAGGACAGCCGGTGCTCGATATCACACCGTGGAAGAAGAGCGACAAGCCGAAATCGGAACCGGCCACGGCCGACTGACCCGGCCACAGGCCGGCAGCGGCTTGCAGGCAGCGGGGAGCTTCGGCTCCCCGTTGTGCTTTCAGGGCCCGGGCTGCGGCGCCAGGCGGGCAGCCGGGTCCTGCCTGAAGTAGTCGCGGAACAGCTCGTACAGCGCGGGCTGCTCGTCGCGCAGCGTGTGCGGTGCGACGAAGAAGGCCTCGGCCGCCACCGGAAAGAACTCTTCGATCGCCTCCGCGCCATACGGGTCGAGGAAGGGTTCGCGGCCGGCGTCGAGTTCGCGGCACAGCCGCTGGTAGGCCGCTTCCAGCACTTGCAGCCAGTGAGCGCGCGCGGTGCGACCGGCCAGCACCGGAACGCCGTCGGCCGGCAGGCCGTCGGCCATGTCCAGCACGTGCACGAACTCGTGGATCACGACGTTGTAGCCGCGTTCGGCGGTGACGCCGGCCTCGGCCACGTCGTGCCAGGACAGCATCACCGGACCGCCCTCCATGGCCTCGCCGGTGAGCACCTCCTCGTAGCGGTGCAGGATCCCATCTTCGTCCAGGTGCTCGCGCTGTGCCACCACCTCGTCGGCATGCACCACGATGCCGACGAAGCCGTCATAGGCCGCCAGGCCGAGCTCCAGCACCGGCAGGCAGGCCTGCGCGGCAATCGCGACGGCGATCTCGTCACTGAGTTCCAGGCCCCCGACCGTGGTGAATTCCTTGTCCGCCAGGAACAGGCTGACCAGCGCGCGCAGACGCTCGCGCCCGGCGTCGTCGAGCGCGGCGAGGAAGGGGTAGCGCTGCAGCGTCAGCTGCCACAACGCCGAGGGCACCGCCCGCGTGCGCAGCGTGCGGGCCTCCCGTCGGCGGCGCCACCAGCGCGCGATCACGGTGCAGCGTGCGCGGCCGGAGAAACCGCGGGCGGCAGCCGCTGCAGGCCGCGTGCGCTCAGGCGCAGCACGCCGGCGCGGGCTGCCTGCGCGGGGCCCCGGTCGAGCTCCCAGTCGGTCAGTACATGGCGGGTGAAGCCGGGGGCCAGTTCCTGCGTGGCCGGGCGGTGGGTGTGACCGTGCACCAGCAGCGGCGTGCCGGCCTCGTGCATCCACTGCACGGTGGCGCCAGCGTCGAGATCGGCCCAGGTCTCCGGCCGACCGTCACGCTGCTGTTGCTGCATGCTGACCGCGCGGATCTGGGCGGCCAGCGCACGGCGCTCGGGCAGCGGCCGCGCCAGGAAGTCCTCGCGGGCCTGTTCGGTGCGCACGACGGCGCGGAAGCGCTGGTACTCCACGTCTTCCAGGCACAGCGCGTCACCGTGCGTCAGCAGCACCCGCTCGCCGAAGGCCCGCAGCACCGTCGGATCGGGCAGGGCCGTCATGCCGCACTCCTTCAGCAGTTCGACGCCGACCAGGAAGTCGCGGTTGCCTGCCATGAAGGACACGCTGCGTCGCGCGGCGGCTTCCTTCAGCACCTCGACGACCTGGTGCTCGAAGCCCTCATGCCGGGCGTCGTCGCCGATCCATACCTCGAACAGGTCGCCGAGAATGAACACCGCCTCGGCGCTCGTGTGCAGCAGGTGCTGCGAGAACGCCTCAAAGGTGAGGGGATGGCTCGCCTGCAGGTGCAGGTCGGAGATGAAGTCGATCGCCCGCCATTCAGCGGGCGCCTCGAACTCCCAGAACTTCGGCAGCGACGGGGACACGCCGGCGCCCCGGGGCGGTGCGGCCGGCGACGAGGTCATCGGCTTCGAGCGCCTCAGGCGACTTCGTTCGCTCGCGTGATCACCACGTCCTCGAGCGGCACGTCGTCGTGGCCGCCCTGGCGGCCGGTCTTCACGCGCTCGATCGCATCGACCACCTCGGTGCCGGCCACCACCTTGCCGAACACCGCATAGCCCCAGCTGCGGGCTTTCCGACTTGAAGTTCAGGAAGTCGTTGTCGGTGGCATTGATGAAGAACTGCGACGACGCGGAGTGCGGCGCATTGGTGCGTGCCATCGCCAGCGTGTACTTGTCGTTCTTCAGGCCGTTGTTCGCCTCGTTGGCGATCGGGGCCTGGGTGGGCTTCTGCTTCAGGCCCGGCTCGAAGCCACCGCCCTGGACCATGAAGCCCTTGATGACACGGTGGAACACCGTGCCGTCGTAGTGGCCGGCCTTCACGTAGCTCAGGAAGTTGGCGACCGTGGCGGGCGCCTTCACGTCGTCGAGCTCGGCACGGATCACGCCGTGGTTGGTGTGCAGTTCGATGGTCTTGGTCATGTCATGGCTCCAGCGTGGCTTTCTTGATGAGCACCGGCGTCGCCGGCACGTTCTGGTGGGGGCCCTTGTTGGTGGTGGGCACGCCCTTGATGCGGTCGACCACGTCCATGCCCTCGATGACCTTGCCGAACACCGCGTAGCCGTTGCCGTCGCGCGAGTTCGCCGGGTCGAGGAAGGCGTTGTTGGTAAGGTTCACGAAGAACTGCGCGGTGGCCGAGTTCGGGTCCATGGTGCGCGCCATGGCGATGCTGCCGCGCTCGTTGCGCAGGCCGCTGCGGTTCTCCAGCGCGATCGGGGCCCCGGTCTTCTTCTCCTTCATGTCCTTGTCGAAGCCGCCGCCCTGGATCATGAAGCCGTCGATCACGCGGTGGAAGATGGTGCCGTCGTAGTGCCCGCTCTTGACATAGGCGACGAAGTTGTCGACGGTCTTCGGGGCCTTGGCGGGGTCGAGCTGCAGCACGATGTCGCCCTCGCTCGTCGCGAGGCGCACCTTCTGCGCCGCCGCGGTCAACGGCGCGGCGAATACCGCAGCGGCCAGCGCGAAGGCGGCCCAGGTTCTGGAAATCATCAAGTCTCCTGAATGCAAACGGCGGGCTCGTCACCCGCTCGGAACCGTATTCTCCACCGATCGGAAGCCCCGCCGCGGGCAGGGGGGTGATCGCTATACTGCGGCGCTTCGATCGTCGGCATGCGGCCTGCCCGTGACAGACCCGATCGATCCGTCCCGATGAGCCTGCGCATCCACAACACCCTCACTCGCTCGACCGAGGCGTTCTCGCCGATCGAACCCGGCCACGTGCGCATGTACGTGTGCGGCATGACGATCTACGACCTCTGCCACGTGGGCCACGCACGCATGATGATGGCGTTCGACGTGGTGCAACGCTGGCTGCGGGTGTCGGGACTGCGCGTCACGTACGTGCGCAACATCACCGACATCGACGACAAGATCATCAAGCGCGCGCTCGAGCGCGGCATCCCGATCCGCCAGCTGACCGACGAGATGACCGCCGCGATGCACCAGGACATCGGGGCGCTCGGCATCGAGCCCCCGACGCACGAGCCGCGCGCCACCGAGTACGTGGGGGCGATGGTCGGCCTGATCGAGGTGCTCGAACGCAACGGGCTTGCCTACCGTGTGCCGGGCGGCGACGTGAACTACTCGGTGCGCAAGTTCCCCGGGTACGGCCGCCTGTCGGGCAAGTCGATCGATGCGCTGCGCGCCGGCGAGCGCGTGGCGGTGCTCGAGGGCAAGGACGACCCGCTGGACTTCGTGCTCTGGAAGGCTGCAAAGCCCGAGGAGCCGGCCGACGCGAAATACGACGCGCCGTTCGGCCCGGGTCGCCCCGGCTGGCACATCGAGTGCTCGGCGATGAGCCACGCCCTGCTGGGCGAGCGCTTCGACATCCACGGCGGCGGCATGGACCTGCAGTTCCCGCACCACGAGAACGAGATCGCGCAGAGCGACGGCGCCTTCCACCTGGGCAGCGGGCACAGCTTCGTCAACGTGTGGATGCACAACGGCTTCCTCAATGTCGACAACGAGAAGATGTCCAAGTCGCTGGGCAACTTCTTCACCATCCGCGACATTCTCAAGCGCTACGACGGCGAGACCATCCGCTTCTTCATGCTGCGGGTGCACTACCGCAGCCCGTTCAACTTCAGCGATGCCGGGCTCGACGATGCCCGCAGCGGCCTGCGCCGCCTCTACACCGCACTGGAAGGCACGGCGGTCGCACCGGCCGAGATCGACTGGACCGACCCGCATGCCGCGCGCTTCAAGGCGGCGATGGACGACGACTTCAACACGCCGATCGCCGTGTCGGTGCTGTTCGACCTGGCCGGCGAGGTGAACCGCAGCCGCTCGGCGCAGAGCGCCGGCCTGCTGCGTTCGCTGGCCGGCACGCTGGGCTTGCTGCAGCAGGAAGCGGCGCAGTACCTGCAGGGCGGCAGCGGCGTCGATACCGGCCACATCGAGGCCCAGATCGCGGCGCGGGCGGCGGCCAAGGCCGCACGCGACTTCGCCGAGTCCGACCGCATCCGCGACGCCCTGGCGGCGCAGGGCATCGTCCTCAAGGACACGCCCGCCGGGACCACCTGGGTCAAGGCCTGAGCCTTCGCCCGAGCCACGAGCCTCCCGCACCATGTCGCCCCGCGGCCCCGGCTTCGTCACGCCCGACTACTGGGACGAGGCGTGCAAGCACCTCGCCAAGCGCGATCGCGTGATGCGCAAGCTGATCCCGAAGCTGGGCGAGGCCCGGCTCGAGAGCCGCGGCGATGCCTTCACCACGCTCGCACGTTCCATCGTCGGCCAGCAGATCTCGGTGCCGGCCGCGCAGGCGGTGTGGGAGCGCTTCGCCGCGCTGTTCGAGGCGGCTCCGCGGTGCACGTGCGGCCGGCGGGGGTGCTCGCGGCCGACAGTGCCGCGCTGCGCGGCGCCGGCCTGTCCGCGCGCAAGATCGAATACCTGCGCGACCTGGCCGGGCACTTCGACGGTGGCACGGTGCACGTGCGCAACTGGACCTCGATGGACGACGAGTCCATCATCGACGAACTGGTCGCCATCCGCGGCATCGGCCGCTGGACGGCCGAGATGTTCCTGATCTTCCACCTGATGCGCCCCAACGTGCTGCCGCTCGACGACCTCGGCCTGCTCAAGGGCATCAGCCAGCACTACTTCAGCGGCGAGCCGGTGTCGCGCAACGAGGCGCGTGAGGTGGGCGACGCATGGGCGCCGTTCCGCTCGGTGGCCACCTGGTACCTGTGGCGCAGCCTGGATCCGCGCGTGACCTACTGAGCGCGCCGAGAATTCCGCGACAATGCGCCCACCTTTCCCGAGAAAGGATCGTTTGGGATGAGCAAGAAACATTTTCTCGAGTTCGAGCAGCCGATCGCCGACCTCGAAACCAAGATCGACGAGCTGCGCTACGTGCAGAGCGAGTCGGCGGTCGACATCTCCGAGGAGATCGACCGCCTGTCCAAGAAGAGCCTGCAGCTCACCAAGGACATCTACTCGAGCCTGACGCCCTGGCAGGTGACGCAGATCGCGCGCCATCCGCAGCGGCCCTACACGCTGGACTACGTGAACCATGTGTTCACCGACTTCCAGGAACTGCACGGCGACCGCGCGTTCGCCGACGACCAGAGCATCGTCGGCGGCCTGGCGCGCTTCAACGGCCAGGCCTGCATGGTGCTCGGCCACCAGAAGGGGCGTGACACCAAGGAGCGCGCGCTGCGCAACTTCGGCATGAGCCGGCCCGAGGCTACCGCAAGGCGCTGCGCCTGATGACGCTGGCGCAGAAGTTCGGCCTGCCGGTGTTCACCTTCGTCGACACGCCGGGCGCCTACCCCGGCATCGGCGCCGAGGAGCGCGGCCAGTCCGAGGCCATCGGCCACAACATCTTCGCGATGGCCCAGCTCGAGGTGCCGATCATCACCACCATCATCGGTGAGGGCGGCTCCGGCGGCGCGCTCGCCATCGGCGTGGGCGACCAGGTGCTGATGCTGCAGTACTCAGTCTATTCGGTCATCTCGCCGGAGGGCTGTGCCTCCATCCTCTGGAAGACCGCCGAACGTGCGGCCGACGCCGCCGAGGCGATGGGCATCACCGCGCACCGGCTCAAGGCGCTGGGCCTGGTCGACAAGATCGTCAACGAGCCGGTCGGCGGTGCCCACCGCGATCCGGCGCAGATGGCGGTCTACCTCAAGCGCGCGCTCAACGACGCGCTGCGCCAGGTCGCCGACCTGAAGCCCCGCGAGCTGCTGAACCAGCGCTATGAGCGGCTCAAGAGCTACGGCCGCTACAACGACACCAAGGAGCGCTGAGCCGCCCCGCGGCCTGGCCGTCGCCTACAGCGGTGGGCGCGACTCCACCGCGCTGCTGCACGCCACGCTGATCGCGGCCCGCGACAGCGGCCTCACGGTCCATGCCCTGCATGTGCACCACGGCCTGAGTGCCCGTGCCGATGCCTGGCTCGCGCACTGCGAGTCGCAGTGCCGGCGCTGGGCGCGGCGCGGCCTGCCCGTGTGCTTTCGCGCGATGCGCGTGCAGCTTGCCTGCCGGTCCGGTGACAGCCTCGAAGCCGTGGCGCGTGCCGCTCGGTATGCGGCGCTGCGCACGCTCGCCGTCGAGCAGGGCGTGGCGCTCGTGCTGCTGGCTCACCACCAGCGCGACCAGGCCGAGACCCTGCTGCTTCAGGCTTTGCGAGGTGCCGGCGTGGCCGGGCTGGCCGGCATGCCGCGCTCGATCGAACGTGACGGCATCACCTGGGCGCGTCCCTGGCTGGCCCGTCCGCGCGAGGCGATCGAGGCCTATGTGCGCCGGTATCGGCTGAGCTATATCGACGACGACAGCAACGACGATCCGCGCTTCGCGCGCAACCGCCTGCGGCTGCAGGTCTGGCCGGCCCTGCAGGCGGCGTTTCCGCAGGCCGAGGGCACGCTCGCCGATGCCGCCCGCTGGGCCCAGCAGGCCGCAGCCTGTGTGGCCGACCTGGCGGCTCTGGACCTGGCGGCCTGCGCCGCGACCAACGACGTGCTCC
>NZ_AZND01000095.1:0-13207 GCF_000576205.1 Methylibium sp. T29
GGGGCGGAGGCTCGGGGATCGGCGTGGTGCTGGTGGCCGTGCTGCAGTCGGTCGCGGCGCAATCGGCCGGGCCGGAGTTCGTGGCGCCGCCGGGCTCGGCGCGCACCGATGCGGTGGTGCAGGGACCAGTGGTCGATGCGCGGACCTGGCGCAGGAAGCGGTGGAGCTCTACGGTCGCACCTGCGCCGTCGCCGGCGGCGATGCCGGTGCGCGGGTCGACCTGGCGCTGGCTGCCGGCCTGGCGCCGCTGCAGACCGATGATGCGCAGCGCAGCAGCCTGCTCGGCGGGGCGAGCGGGCAGGTCTACGCCGCACCCGACCGCGAGGCCCTGCTGCAACTGGCGCTCGCGGATGATGGCCGCTGCGTGGTGTGGGCCGAGCATGCCGACGGACCCAGCGTGCTCGCCGGTTTCCTGCGGGTGATCGACGAGGTCCACGGCCCGGGCACGTCGCTGCAGCCGGTGCGCGAGCGCGTGGTGCAGATCACCGGCGGCTGGCGTCGGCAGACCGGTTTCGACCTCGGCGACGAGCCGGCACGGCGGGCCTTCGACGCGATCACGCTGGTCGGCAACCGGCCCGGCGTGCAACTGCTGCGGGCGGCGCCCGTCGATCGTTGACGGACGCTCAGGCCGCCTGCGCGGCAACCGGGGGTGACAGCTGTGCCAGCCCGCGCAGCACGTCGCCGACGATCAGCACGGCCGGGCTGCCCAGGCCTTCGCGCGCCAGCGTGTCCAGCAGGCCGCCGAGCGTGGTGAGCGCGCTGCGCTGCCGCGCGGTGCTGGCGTGCTGCACGATGGCGAGCGGCGTGCCGGCCGGCAGGGCTTCCAGCAGGCCCGCCTGCAGACGGGCCGCCTGGCTCACGCCCATGTAGATCACCAGCGTGAGGCCCTGCGCGGCCGCCGCACCGAGCACGCGCCAGTCCAGCGTGGTGGACTCGTCCTTGGCGTGGCCGGTCACGAGCATCACGCCGTGGGCATGGTCGCGGTGCGTCAGCGGTGCGCCGATCGAGGTGGCCGCGGCGAGGCCGGCGGTGATGCCGTTGACCACCTCGACGTGCACGCCGTGCGCGCGCAGCGAGGCGGCTTCCTCGCCGCCGCGCCCGAAGATGAACGGGTCGCCGCCCTTGAGCCGCACCACGCGTTCGCCGGCCAGCGCCTCGCGCAGCATCAACTGTTCGATGAAGGCCTGCGGCGTGCTGCGGCAGCCGCCGCGCTTGCCGACGTGGACGATGCGCGCCGAGCGGCGCGCGTAGCGCAGCACCGCGTCGCCGACCAGGTCGTCGACCAGCAGCACCGTGGCAGCGCGGATCGCGCGCACCGCCTTCAAGGTCAGCAGCTCCGGGTCGCCGGGGCCGGCGCCGACGAGCCAGACCGTCGGCACCGGAGGTTCAGGCCGAGCGCTCATGGGTTCTTTCCTCGTGTTGTCGCATGGCCGCGTGTGCGCGGACCAGCACCTCGACCTGCTCGACGAGCGGGCCGGGGACCGGCTTCTCTCCGCTGACCACCGCCTGGATGTAGACCGCCGTCGTCGCGGCATCGCTGCTGCGCGGCAGCAGCGGCAGCTCGGCCAGCACGCCCTCGACCGCGGAACGGCCGAGTTCGGGCCGCGGCGTGCCGGCGATGAAGATGTCGAGCTTCGGCAGGCGGCGCGCGTCGGCCACCGGCTCGCCCTCCGTGCCGCGCATCAGCAGGGCATGTGCGCCGGTGTGCTGCAGGAAGCGCGTGTGCGCGGCCGCGTACTCAGGGTGCGTGTAGTTGACGACGCGCAGGCAGGCGCGGCCTCGCGGCGTCAGCAGCTTGGCCACGGTGTGTGCCGGGTTGCGCAGGCCCAGCACCCAGCGCAGTTCGAGCAGCGGCACCAGCGCCGGGCACAGCACCGCGGTGGGCACGAACACCGGCTCATGGCGCGCCCAGGCATCGTGCACGCCGGCGGCGTCGCGCGCGATCGGCAGCCCCAGGCTCTCGAACAGTTCGTAGGTGGTGACGCGCGCCGGATCGTGCAGCGGTCCGTGCACCAGCACCGGCACGCCCTCCTGCGCGAGCAGCAGCGCGAGCAGCGGCGTGAGGTTGGGCAGCTTGCGTGCGCCGTTGTAGGAGGGCAGCAGCACCGGCATGGCATCCGCCTCCAGCACCAGGCTGCGCTCGGCCGCACAGGCGGTGAAACCAGCCAACTCCTCGGTGCTCTCGCCCTTGATGCGCATCGCGATCGCGAACGCGCCGCGCTCGGCCTCGCTCACCGTGCGGTCGAGAACCTGGTTCATCAGGTCGCGGGCCTGGGCCTCGGTCAGCGAACGTGCGCCTTCCTTGCCGCGGCCGATTTCCTTGAGGTAGTGCGCGATGCCCATCGTGATCCGTGTTCCGCAAGACTCAGGCCAAGCCGGCCGTCTGTGCCGTCGCAGGTGCAACGGCTTGCAAACGGAGGCTAGCGCACGCTCGTCGAATGCGCACTCCCCTGGTGTGCGTCAGGCGGCCTGCACCGAACCGCGAACGAGGGTGCGCAAGGCCGGAATGCAGGAGCCGCAGTTCGTGCCGCACTTCAGCAGGCCTTGCAGTTGATCGAGCCGAGCCTCCGGGGTTCCGCTGCAGCGCGTGAGGCGTCCAGGATCTCGGGCTCGGTGACGTTGAGCACGAGCACACCTGCCTGCCGCGCGCCACCACCGCCCCCGGCGGCTCGGCGCCCGGCCGCAGCAGCGCGCGACCGTAGGCCTGCGCCGGCAGTTCGTCGGTCAGCAGCGCTTGATCCAGGCCTCGGCGCGGATGTCGCCGCCGAGCACGAAGGCGTCGAGCCTCGCGTTGCCGCCGTCGCCGGCCACCAGCCGCATCGCACGACGCTGGCCGCGCTTGGGGTCGGCATAGCGCAGCGCCTGCGGGCCCGCCACGCCGAGCAGGCTCTCGATCTGCGCCATCAGTTCGTCGGCCGCCGGCTCCTCGGCGGCGGCCCGGAACAGCACGCCGACCACGCCGCGCGCATGCGGCTCGCGCCCGAAGGGCACGCAGTGCGCGTAGGAGAACGAGGGCATCAGGTCGCGCAGCCGCTGCTGCGCCAGCAGGGCCTGGTCCTCGGGCAGCCAGGCAGCGGCGAGCAGTTGCCAGGGCATCTCGGCCTTCAGCAGCTTCACCGCCGCGTGCTTGAGCTCGGGCTGCTTCGACTGCGGACAGTAGGCGCTGGGCATCAGCGTGTTGATGCCGGCCAGCCGCACGCCCGACGGCGACAGGCCGGAGACGAATTCCTCGCCCCAGTGCATCGCCACGAAGGCCTGCGCCGGCGCGACCGAATCGCTGGCCCGCACCGGCAGCATCACCGAGCCGCGGCGCGAGGTCACGTGCACCAGCGCGCCTTCCTCCCAGCCGCGACGCACCAGCTCCCGCGGATGGATCTCGACGCCGGGCTCCGCGACGTGGCCGAACAGCCGGCCCAGCGTGCCGGTGCGGCTCATGCCGTGCCAGTGATCGCGCAGCCGGCCGGTGGTCAGCGAGACCGGGTAGCGCGCGTCGCGCGGCTCCGCCACCGGCCGATAGGCCATCGCCGCGAAGCGGGCTCGGCCGTCGGGGGTGGCGAACACGCCGTCCTCGTAGAGCCGGGCGCGGCCTTCGGCCTGGCCTTGCGGGCAGGGCCACAGCTGAGGGCCCTGGTCGAGGCGGGCGTAGCTGAGACCGGTGATGTCGAGGTCGCGTCCGCGCGTGCTCTCGCGGTGTTCGTTCCACACCGACTCGGGGCTGGCATAGGGGAACAGCGAGCCGCCGTTCGCGACGCGGCGCGGCAGCTTCGCTTCGAGTCGGCGTGCAAAGTCGACCGCGGCGGCCCAATCGTGGCGGGCCTCACCGGGCGCCGCAACGGCCGGGCGCACGCGGCTGATGCGGCGTTCGCTGTTGGTGACGGTGCCGTCCTTCTCGCCCCAGGTCGTGGCCGGCAGCAGCAGGTCGGCATAGGCCGCGGTGGCGGTGGTGGCGAAGGCTTCCTGCAACACGACGAACTCGCAGCGTTCGAGGGCGCGGCGCACCGTCGTCTGGTCGGGCATCGACTGTGCGGGGTTGGTGCAGCTGATCCACAGCGCCTTGATCTCGCCGTCGGCGGCGGCCTGGAACATCTCCACCGCACTCTTGCCTGGTGCGGCGGGCACGTCCGGCACGCCCCACAGCGCGGCGACCTCGGCGCGGTGCTGCGGGTTGGCGAGGTCGCGGTGCGCGCTCAGCAGGTTGGCCAGGCCGCCGACCTCGCGCCCGCCCATCGCATTGGGCTGGCCGGTCAGCGAGAACGGGCCGGCGCCGGGTTTGCCGATCTGCCCGGTGGCGAGGTGCAGGTTGATCAGCGCGGCGTTCTTGTCGGTGCCGCTCGAGCTCTGGTTCAGGCCCTGGCAGTACAGGCTCAGCGTCGGCGTGTTCTGGCCGAACCAGCGCGCCGCCTGCACGATGGCGGCCTCGTCGAGCCCGCAGACCTGGGCCACGTGCTTGGGCGTGAACTCGCGCACCCGGTCGCGCAGCGCCTCGAAGCCGGTGGTGTGGGTGGCGATGTAGGCGGTGTCGGTCAGGCCCTCCCACATCAGCAGATGCAGCAAGCCGTGGAACAGTGCCACGTCGGTGCCGGGCAGCAGCGGCAGGTGCAGGTCGGCGACCTCGGCGGTCTCGGTGCGGCGCGGGTCGGCGACGATCAGCTTCATCGCCGGGTTGGCGGCGCGCGCGTCCTCGAGCCGGCGGAACAGGATGGGGTGGGCCCAGGCGGTGTTGCTGCCGGCGATGAAGATCGTGCTGGCGTGCTTCAGGTCGTCGTAGCAGGCCGGCGGCGCGTCGGCGCCGAGCGTCGCCTTGTAGCCGGCCACCGCGCTGCTCATGCACAGGCGTGAGTTGGTGTCGACGTTGTTGGTGCCGATCAGCCCCTTGGCGATCTTGTTGAAGACGTAGTAGTCCTCGGTCAGCAACTGGCCCGACAGGTAGAAGCCCACCGCGTCGGGACCGTGCTGCGCGATCACCGCCGCGAAGCGCTCGGCGGCCTCGTCGAGCGCGGCATCCCAGCCCACCGGCTGGGCGGTCTGGCCGCGCGCAGCGCGCCGCAGCGGCTGCAACAGGCGCGTCTGCTGCGTGATGGCGGCCGAGGCGGTGAGATGCAGCGTGCTGCCCTTGGTGCACAGGCGGCCGAAGTTCGCCGGGTGCTCCGGATCGCCGCGCACGCCGGTGATCTGCGCGCCCTGCGACTCGATGATCACGCCGCAGCCGACACCGCAGTAAGGACAGGTCGATCGGGTCTCGCGCATGGGATCGGGCGTGCGGTCGTCAGTCGTCGTCTTCAGGCCGTCGCCTTGCTGCAGGGGCCCGCGACCGGGGCGACGGCGTCGAGTGCCTTGCCGGCCAGTTCCGCGGCATCGAGGAAGACCTCGCCGCCCTCGACCTTGCAGGCGAAGGTCGGCGTGCAGCCCTCGTCGGGCGCCTTGGCGCAGCCGTCGGCCAGACCGATGGTCCAGTTGTGCAGCGGGCAGGCCACGCTCTCGCCGAACACGATGCCCTGGCTCAGCGGGCCGCCCTTGTGCGGGCAGCGGTCGAGCAGCGCGAACACCTTGTCCTCGCTGTTGCGGAACACCGCCACGGCCACGGCGTTGGCCCGCAGCACGCGGCGCGCGCCCAGCACCGGGATGTCTTCGACACGGCAGATCGTCTTCCAGTCACTCATCATCAGTCTCCTTCGGGCTCAGGCGTTCAGCGCGTCGAACTGGCGCTTGTCGACCTCGGCCTTGTCGAACTCGAACCACGGGTCGGGTTCGCCGTCGAGCGCGAACTGCAGCCGCTCCCACAGCGCCTTGCGGCCCTCGGCGTCGTCGAGGATCTTCTTCTTCACGTAGTCGAGCCCGACCCGGTTCACGTAGTGCACCGTGCGCTCGAGGTACCAGCCTTCCTCGCGGTAGAGCTGGCAGAAGGCGCCGGTGTACTCCAGCACCTCCTCCGGCGTCTTGAGCTTGACGAAGAAGTGCGCCACCTCGGTCTTGATGCCGCCGTTGCCGGCCACGTACATCTCCCAGCCGGAATCGACGCCGATGATGCCGACGTCCTTGATGCCGGCCTCGGCACAGTTGCGCGGGCAGCCCGACACGGCGAACTTCACCTTGTGCGGCGCATACATGCGCCACATCGCGCGCTCCAGGTCCTTGCCCATCTGCGTGCTGTCCTGGGTGCCGAAGCGGCACCACTCGCTGCCCACGCAGGTCTTCACGGTGCGCAGCGCCTTCGCATAGGCGTGGCCGCTGGGCATGCCGATGTCCTTCCAGACCGCGGGCAGGTCTTCCTTCTTCACGCCCAGCAGGTCGATGCGCTGGCCGCCGGTGACCTTGACGGTCGGGATCTTGTACTTGTCCACGGCATCGGCGAGCCGGCGCAGCTCGGAGGCCGTGGTCTCGCCGCCCCACATGCGCGGGATCACCGAGTAGGTGCCGTCCTTCTGGATGTTGGCGTGGCTGCGCTCGTTGATGAAGCGCGACTGCGGATCGTCGCGCGCCTCCTTCGGCCAGGTGCTGATGAGGTAGTAGTTGACGGCCGGCCGGCAGCTCGAGCAGCCGTTCGGGGTGCGCCAGTTCAGGGCCTTGTAGACGCCGTCGACCGTGAGCAGCTTGCTGCCGTCCGACGGCACGGTGCGGATCGCCTCGCGCACCTCGGCGTGGCTGTAGTCGGTGCAGCCGCACATCGCCTTCTTGGTGGGGGCGGCGGAGTAGTCGCCGCCGGCGGTGAACATCAGCAGCTGCTCGACCAGGCCGGTGCAGGAGCCGCAGCTCGCGCTGGCCTTGGTGTGCTTCTTCACCTCCTCGAGGGTGAACAGGCCCTTCTCCTTGATGGCCTTGCAGATCGTGCCCTTGGTGACGCCGTTGCAGCCGCAGACCTCGTCGCTGTCGGCCATGGCGGCCGCCTTGCTGTGGCCCTCGTGACCGGTGTCGCCGATGTTGGACTCGCCGAACATCAGCTTGTCGCGGATGTCGGCAACGCTGCGGCCCTCGCGCAGCAGCTTGAAATACCAGGAGCCGTCGACCGTGTCGCCGTACAGGCAGGCACCGACCAGCTTGTCGTCCTTGATGACCAGCTTCTTGTAGACGCCGCCGAAGGGATCGCTCATCACGATCTCCTCGGTGTCGGTGCCGCCCATGAACTCGCCGGCCGAGAACAGGTCGATGCCGGTGACCTTGAGCTTGGTGCTGGTCAGGCTGCCGGTGTAGCGGCCGATGCCGAACTGCGCCAGGTGCGTCGCGCACACCTTGCCCTGCTCGAACAGCGGCGCCACCAGCCCGTAGGCGATGCCGCGGTGCGCGGCGCATTCGCCCACGGAGTAGATGCGCGGGTCGGTCACGGTCTGCAGGGTGTCGGTGACGACGATGCCGCCCCGGCCGTCATTGAAGCAGTGCAGGCCGGCCTTCAGGGCGAGTTCGGTGTTGGGGCGGATGCCGGCGGCCATCACCACCAAGTCGGCGGGGATCTCCTGGCCGTCCTTGAAGCGCACGGCCATCACGCGGCCGTCCTTGTCGCCGATCAGTTGCTCGGTCTGCGCGCCGATCAGGAACTTCAGGCCGCGGTCCTCCAGCGACTTCTGCAGCAGCCTGCCCGCCACGTCGTCGAGTTGGCGTTCCATCAGCCACGGCATGATGTGCACCACGGTCACCTGCATGCCACGCAGCATCAGGCCGTTGGCGGCCTCCAGCCCCAGCAGGCCGCCGCCGATCACGACGGCGTGCCGGTACTTCTCGGCCGTCTGGATCATGGTGTTGGTGTCGGCGATGTCGCGGTAGGCGATCACGCCCTCCAGGTCCTTGCCCGGGACCGGCAGGATGAAGGGGTTGGAGCCGGTGGCGATCAGCAGGCGGTCGTATTCGGCCTCGGTGCCGTCGGACGCGCGAACGATGCGCTTCACGCGGTCGATCTCGGTGACCTTCTTGCCCAGGTGCAGCGCGATGCCGTGCTCGGCATACCAGTCGAGCGGGTTGAGGATGATCTCGTCGACCGTCTGCTCGCCCGCCAGCACCGGGCTCAGCAGGATGCGGTTGTAGTTGGGATGCGGCTCCGCGCCGAACACGGTGATGTCGTAGAGATCGGGCGCGATCTTCAGCAGCTCTTCCAGGGTGCGGACGCCGGCCATGCCGTTGCCCACCATCACGAGTTTCATCTTCTTCATGCGCAGATCTCCTTCGACCACAGCTGAGGTTTAGCAATCGGGGTGCCAGCGCGGCGGCGCGCGCGGCGTTCGGCGGCAGAATCGGCGCGCCCCGGCCGCGGCGCACTGCAGCGCGGGGGGAACCTGGATTGCGGCCTTTCATGAGCTTCGACGTCGACATCGGGCATGCCAGCCACAAGGGCCCGCGCGAGCGCAACGAGGACTTCGCCGCGGCGCTGCGGGCAGCGCCGCACGAGGCCGGCCGCGGCCTGATCGCGGCCATCGCCGACGGCGTGTCGGCCGGCGGCCACGGCCTGGTGGCGGCGCAGACCGCGGTGATCTCGCTCGTCAACGATTTCCACGCCGTGCCCGCGACCTGGGAGACCACCGTCGCGCTCGACCGCCTGCTGGGGGCTCACAACGCCTGGCTGGTCGACCACAACCGGCGCCGCAGCGGCGATGCGTCGGGCCTGACCACGCTGACCGCGGTGGTGCTGCGCGGGCACACCTGGACCGTGGCCCACGTCGGTGACACGCGGGCCTGGCTGCTGCGCGGCGGCGAATGCACGCAACTCACCCACGACCACGCCTTCGACCACCCGGACCTGCGCAGCCAGCTCACGCGTGCGATCGGACTCGACGACAGCCTGCGCATCGACTTCCACCAGGGCGAGCTGCAGATCGGCGACACGCTGCTGCTCAGCAGCGACGGTGTGCACCAGGTGCTCAAGCACGCCGCGATGCGCGAGCTGCTCGGCGCCGCCGAGACCGCGCAGCAGGCGAGCGAGCGACTGGTCGAGGCGGCGCTCGCGGCGGGGGCCGAGACAACGCCACGGCGCTGGTCGTCCGCGTGCGCGGGCTCGATGCCGGCAGCCTGGACGACGCCCTGCTGCTGGGACGCCAGTTGCCGATACCGCCGCGCCTCAAGGTGGGCGACACGCTCGACGGCTATGTGATCACCGCGCTGGTGGCCAACACCGGCGTGCACCGGCTGGTGCAGGCGCGCGATGCGGCGACGCGCGAGCTGGTGGCGATCAAGACGCTGCACGAGTCGCGTGCCGGCGATCCCGAGGAGCGCGCGATGCTGGCCCATGAGCCTGGCTGGGCCGCACCGTCACCGAGCGCGACGGGCAGGGTTTCGTGCGGGTGCGCGAGCCGCGCGACCCGAGCGCCTTCTATGCGGTGTTCGACTGGCATGGCGGCCGCACGCTCGAGCAGCTGCTGGAGGCCGGTCAGGCCTTCAGCGTGGAGGAGATCGTGCAGGGCACGCTGGCCGCGGCGCGCGCGCTGGGCCGGCTGCACCGTCAGCGCGTGGTGCATCGCGACGTCAAGCCGGCCAACCTGCACCTGGGCGACGACGGCCAGTGGCGCCTGCTCGACCTGGGCGTGGCAATCTCCGGTCGCGAGCCGCCAGCGGTGCGCAGCCTGCATGCTGGTACGCCCAGCTACATGAATCCCGAGCAGTGGGAAGCAGGGCATGCCGGCGCCGACGCGGCGAGCGACCTCTACGCGCTGGGCGTCACGCTCTACCGCTGGCTGAGCGGCCGGCTGCCGTACGGCGAGATCGAGCCGTTCCAGATCGCGCGCTACCGGCGCGACCCGATCGCGCCCTCGCGGCTGCGGCCCGAGCTGCCGATCTGGCTGGACCACGTGGTGCTGAAGGCCGTGGCGCGCGAGCGCCAGCAGCGCTTCGAGACGGCCGAGGAGTTCGTGCTGGCGCTGGAGCGCGGCGCGTCGCGCCCGCTCGCCGCACCGCCGGCGACGCCGCTCGTCGCCCGCGACCCGAACGCGCTGTGGAAGATCGCCTTCGCGATCTCGCTGCTGTTCAACGTGCTGCTCGTGGTGTGGCTGTTGTTCCTGCCGCGCTGAAGCGGGGCAGGCGGCGGCACCGGGCTGGAGGCGAATCATGCGGCTGCCCCGGGACTAGCGCTGAGCGGTCCGGCTGGCGGCACCGTAGTCGGTCGGCGCGGTCATCGGGCGGGCGCGCCCGCCTTTCTCGGCCCAGGTGCGGGTCCAGCGGATCTGCACGCGCCGCAGCATCACCAGCATCACGAGCGCCAGCACCGCGAAGGCGACGAAGCCCCACAGGTAGGTGCCCGCCAGTTGCTTGGACTGCCCCATCGCATTGGGCAGGAAGCCGCCGCCGAGCGCGCCGACCTCGCCGATCATCGAGCCAGCCACCGCGGTGGTCAGCGGCCAGCGCAGCGGCACCAGCTGGAACAGCGCGCCGTTGCCGGCGCCGAGCGCCGCGAAGCACAGCATGAAGAGCAGCGTGGTGACCGCGACCGAGCCGCCCGCGAAGCCGCACATTACCAGCGTCACGATCACGATCATCAGCACGCCGCTGAGCGTGTTGATGCCGCCGATGCGGTCGGAGATGTAGCCACCCAGCACGCGCACCGCCGAGCCCATCAGCGTGGCCAGCATCGTCAACTGGCCGGCCTCGATCTTGGTGACGTGGAACTGGTCGTAGAAGTAGGTCGGCAGGAAGCTCGCCAGGCCGATGAAGCCGCCGAAGGTGATGATGTAGATCAGGCTGAAGGCCCAGCCGTCCTTCTCGAACAGACAGGCGACGTGTTCGCGCAGGGTCTGGTGCTCGCGGTCCGGTGGCTCCTTGGCGGCGAACCACATCACCAGCATCGGCAGCAGCATGGTGCAGGCCGCCAGACCGTAGACGGTGGACCAGCCGAACTTGGCCGCCAGCGGCGGCGCGAACAGCACGGCGAGCACCGTGCCCGAGTTGCCGGCGCCGGCGATGCCCATCGCCAGCCCCTTGTGCTGCGGCGGGAACCAGCCCGAGCCCAGCGACAGCGCAACGCCGAAGCTCGCGCCGGCGATGCCGAGCAGCACCCCCATCGCGAGCACGCCGTCGTAGCTGTCGACGTAGCCGTAGCCGTAGCCCAGTGCGGCGACGATCAGGCCCATCTCGACCATCGCCGCGTTCTTGCGGCCGATGTACTGTGACAGCACGCCCAGCGGGAAGCGCATCAGCGCGCCGGCCAGGATCGGCACCGACACCATGAAGCCCTTCTGCGCGGCGGTGAGCTGGAAGCTTTCGCTGATGAAGGGCGCCATCGCGCCGTTCAGTACCCAGATCGCGAAGCAGAAGTCGAAGTAAAGGAAGGACGCGAGCAGCGTGGGCCAGTGGCCCGAGCGCACGAAGGTCTTGAAATCAGCCATTGCGTGACGTGCCTGCGCTCACGCGCGGCAGCGATGCGAGAAGGGGAGGTGGGGCGCCGCGATGATGGCGGCCGACGACGGCGAGCTCATGGTGCTTCTCCAGGGAGAACAGTCGCTCGGCCCCCGGGGGGCGAGTGACGAAGGCACGAAGCTGGGCACGTCGGTGTGCACAGGACCGGGCGTGCGGAGCGCCGATCCGGGCGCGTCGCTGCGCCCGCGTTGTGCGGAGCAGCATCCGTGCCAGGGGGAGCGGCCGGCGCCACGCCGGCTGCTCCATACTGGCGCCCCCCGCAGGTCGCGCCCTGCGTCCGCTCCTCTGAAAAGGCCCGTCGTCGCGTGACTTCCGTTCTCCTTGTGCTCGACCCCGATCACGGTGCGCCGCCGCTGGCAGCCGATCTGCGCGCGGCCGGCATTCACGTGCTTGGTGCCTGTCCATGCGACAAGCTGGTGCAGGAGGCACTGCGGCAGGGACCGACGTGCTGGTGGGCTGGTCTTCGCACCCGGGTGAGCCGCTGTTCCGTGCGCTGGACATCCTGCGCTCGACCCAGGCCCTGCCGGTGCTCGTGTTCAGCGGCGACGCCGGCGTCGAGGCCATGGAGCGGGCCCTGCAGTGCGGCGTGCAGGGCTGGGTGGCGCAGGGCTACGCCGCAGCGCGGCTGCGGCCGTTGCTGCAGCTCGTGCAGGCGCGCTTCCGGCACGAGCGCGGGCTGCGCGATGCGCTCGCGGACCTGGGGAACCGCTACGAAGAACGCAAGCTGGTCGACCGAGCCAAGGGCATCCTGATGCTGGCGCGCCAGGTCCCGGAAGACGAGGCGTTCAGGCTGCTGCGCCAGAGCGCGATGCAGCAGCAACTGCGCGTCGGTCAGGCGGCCCAGCTGCTCATCGATGCCGCGCAGGACGCGGCCGGGGTCAACCGCTCCGGCCAGCTGCGCATGCTGTCGCAGCGGCTGGTCAAGCTCTATGCGCTGCAGGTCGCTGGCGGTGAGGCGGAGGCCGGCGCGGCGCGGGTTCTGCAGTCGCAGGCGGTCGAGCGCCTGGAGGCCAACCTGGCCCAACTGGGGCGCCTGCTGTCCAAACCCACCTTCGGCGACCTGCTGGACGGCGTGCTGAGCGCCTGGAAGCCGCTGGACGCGACGCTCCGCGAAGCACCGCAGGCTGCGCGCCTGCTCAAGCTCGATGCGCTGGCCGAGGCGCTGCTGCAGGCCGCCGAGACACTGACCGCCGCCCTGGAGCAGGCCAGCGGCATGCCGCGTCTGCACGTGATCAACCTCGCGGGCCGGCAGCGCATGCTGAGCCAGCGGCTGGCCAAGGAGGTGCTGCTGGCCACGCTGCTGCCGGGTCCGATGGCCGCGCTGGCGCGCGAGGCGGCCCAGCGAACAGCGCTCGAGGCCGAGCAGGCGCTGGCCGCGTTGCAGGCCGCGCCGCTGTCGACCCCCGAGATCCGCGCGACGCTGACCGCCGCGGCGCAAGCCTGGCCGCAGATGCGTGCCGGCATCGACGCCGCCGGCACGCCGGCTGGCCGGCAGCAGCTGGCCGACGCGAGCGACACGCTGCTCGAGCGCTTCGAGCAGCTCACCGGGCAGATCGAGCACAGCATGCAGACGCTGATCGGCTGATGCAGCGCTAGGGGGTTCGACACCCTCAAGCTGGGGGGGCGCGCCTGCGGTGCAGGGCTATCATGGTTCGAGCACCATGAGCGTTTCCTACGAGTCCTCCGCCACCGCGTCGGCCCTTGCCGAGGCGCTCGAAAAGCTCGGTCTGCCCGTCTACACGAAGGACGCCGCGGGTCGCTACACACACCTCAACGCGGCGGCGGTCGCAGCGCTCGGCGTGCCCACCGAGGCCTGCGGCCGGACCGATGCCGAACTGCTCACCGCGCCGACCGCCGGCGCGCTGCGCGCCGCCGATCA
>NZ_AZND01000096.1:0-13179 GCF_000576205.1 Methylibium sp. T29
CTGCACGCCGACCTGCAGGTGTTGATGGAAGGCCTCCCGGCATCGGTGAACTACCGGGACTTGACCGTCGCCGACTTCCGGTCGGTGCGTGACCGGGTCGATGCCGTGTGGTCGCTGGCGCGCTCGACTCGCATGATCGAGATCGACGGCCAGATGGTCGAGATCAACGGTGCGGCCGAAGCCCTGGCGGAACGTCTCTCTGGAGAGCCCCAGGCGAAGCGCGAGCGCATGGTCGGCACGAACACCCAGCTCGACCTGCGCATGCGCCTGGCAGGCATGCGGGCGGCCCTGCGGCGCGTGGAGTTCTGGGCCGATGCCCGGGATGGTGGCAACACCGGCCCGTTCCGCACCTACGTCTGGCAGCCGGTCAGTGAAGCAGTGACGCGCTACCGCACCCAGCGCAATGACTACGTGAATCGCTTCCTGGTGCTGCTGAAGACGATCGAGCCCACGCTCAAGCCCGGGAAGATCGCCGCACCTGAACTCGCTGACGGCATGGTGTTCGCCGACCGCTCGGCGCTGCTCCATGCGCTGCTGCACACCGGCAACGAGAGCAACCTCCGCAAGCTGCTGCTGGGCTACCAGTGGGCCAGCGAGCGCCCCGACGGTTCCCTGGACACCACGCGCTGGGACGGCTTCCTCAAGCGCATGCACGCCGAGAAGCGCATCACGAAGGCGGATTGGGACTTCGTGCAGGCGACGTGGAACCTGCTGGAGGAGATCAAGCCTTCGGCCCAGGCGGCGCACAAGCGCATGTTCGGGCACTACTTCGCCGAGATCACCGCGGAGCCGGTGCAAACCCCGTTCGGTGAACTCGCGGGCGGCTACGTCCCTGCGATCACCGACAGTCTCTTGGTGCCCGAAGCACGAACTCACGGCGCCATGGACGACCTGCTGGCAGGCCAGAACAGCCCGATGTTCCCGGCCGTGACGCGCGGCTTCACGAAGGGCCGGATCCAGAACTACACCAAGCCGCTGGCCCTGGACCTGCGGATGCTGCCGGCGCACATCGACAAGGTGGCGCGCTTCGCCACGCTGGGGCCTGTGCTTCGGGACGCCGCTCGCCTGGTGACGCGCAATCGGACCTTCCGCTCGGCCATGGATGCTGTGGATCCCACTGCGGTGGAAAGCATGCTGGTGCCCTGCTCAAGCGCACGGCCACTCAGACGCTGAACAAGGCGCCGGAGACTCAGGCGGACCGGGCAGTGGCTCGCATCGCCAACCGGGTGCGCAATCGCACCGGCCTGCTGCTGATGTCGGCGAACGTCGTGAACACCTTGCAGCAGTTCACCGGTCTGAGCGTCGCTGCATTGAGGGTGCCGCCCCGCTACCTGGCCGCGGGCCTCATGGAGTACCTGAGAAGCCCCGCGAAGTCGGCCGCTGCGATCAATGGCCTGTCGGAGTGGATGCTCCATCGGTCGGACAACAGCGCGCACGATGTCGACCGCACGATCGAGGACATGCTCACCAACCCGAACGCCCTCCAGAAGGTCGAGCAGCTCGGCACGAGGTATGGCTACGTGCTTCAGCAGGCCGCGCAGAACTTCCTCGACCGCGTGGTCTGGATCGGTGCCTACAAGGACGCGGAGGCCAACGGCGTGAAGGGATCCAATGCAGTGCGCCAGGCCGACAGCGCAGTGCGGATGACGCAGAGCAGCTTCGCGCCGGAGGATGCGTCCAAGGTCGAACATGCCGGTGCCTTCACGCGGCTGTTCCTGCAGTTCGCGTCCTACTTCAATGCGCAGGGGAACCTGCTGGCAACGGAGGCGCAGAACGCTAGCGGCCCGGCGCGGCTTGCTCTTGTCTACCTGCTGGGCTTCGCAGTGCCCGCCTTCGTGGCCGACGTGATCGCCAAGGGCATGCGCGGGGATCTGGACGACGATGACGGGGACGAACTCGCCGGCAAGCTGCTCGAATCGTTCTTCATGTCGCAGGCGCGCTATGCCCTCGCGATGGTTCCCGTTGCTGGGCAGGCGGGGAACGCTGCAATCGGACAGTGGACGCCTGAGCGCTTTGATGATCGCATCGGTGCGAGTCCGACCTACAGCGCGATCGAGGCTACCGTGAGAGCCCCGAGGAGCATTTATCGGGCGATCGAGGGCGAGGGCAATCCGAAGGCTGCGGTGCGCGACGGGCTGACCGCCGTCGGTGTGCTCACCGGGCTACCGACTGGGCCGCTCGTCAGGCCGCTGGGGCACCTTGCAGATGACGAGCGAGACGACGTCACGCTGCAGGGGCTCGTCACGGGGCGGTAGTGAGGAAGGATCAGCCTTGGAGAGATGTAACGTCACTCACAAAATAGCCGGGTGGTTCGGCCGTTTATGGGGCGTTAGGCACTACATTTGCGGTCGTACGATCGAGGTGGAATGCTCAATGAGGACGGCTATGACACCTTCCGAATGGTTGGTCCTTGCGGTTGACTTAGCTCATCCCAGGTCCTTACAGCCGGTGCAGCTACAAAAATGTCTGTTCTTGCTTGATCGCAAGCTCAGCCCCCAGCAGAAGGGCGTCACGCAGATCTACGCGTTCACGCCGTATGACTATGGCCCCTTCGACTCCGCTATCTACACTGATGCGGAAGTGCTTGCGCGATCCGGCCAGCTGGAAATCTACAAGCCACAAGGGCAGTCTTACAAGCACTACAAGATCAGCGCCGACGGTCGACGCCTCGCGGATCAGATCGCGCACAAACTGGATCCAGCCGTCGTTGAGTACGCTCGATCGATAGTGAAGTGGACGCAAGGGTTGTCGTTCAACCAGTTGGTCTCTGCTGTCTACAAAGAGTTTCCGGACATGAAGGTGAACAGCGTCTTCAGGGGCTAGGCGTTGACTGTCCTCGTAGGGATTCTTTGCGCTGACGGCGTCGTCATCGCCTCAGACAGTGCTGCAACCTTCGGCACGGGCCAGATGCCTACGATTGGGCAGCAGACGACCCGCAAGGTTTACAAGCTCACCGATACGATGATTTTTGCGGCCACGGGCGCCGTCGGCATTGCGCAGATCATCGCTGACCGCCTTTCGTCGGGCTGGAAGCAAGGTGAGTTCAAAAACACGTCGTCGCCGGAGCAAATGATGCTCAAGCTCGGGACGGCAATAAGCCAGACGGTGATGCCATTCTTGCAGTCTGGCGTCTCAGTGCAGCAGGTCGCAGGTAACGCCAACGGATCACTATGTAAGTCGATGGTGGCGATGGACGTTAAGGGCACACCTTGCCTGTTCCAGTTCGACTACAACGGCGCGCCAGAGCGTTCCACAGAACATCTACCCTTCGTCTCTCTCGGTTCTGGTCAACCGATCGCAGATCCGTTCCTGGCGTTTCTCAAGCGTTTGATTTGGTCAGGCGTGCAGCCGACTGTCGCGGAAGGCAAGTTGGTTGCAGTTTGGACCATTGATCACGTGTGCAAGACGAATCCTGGTGGCGTAGGAGGCGCTGTGCAGCTCATGGTGTTGCCAGCAAAAGGTACTGTGCTTGAGCTAAGTGATGCCGAAGGAGCGGAACATAAGCAACAGGCCGCCGCCGCAGAGCAAGCCCTGGTCCGGCATCTAAGGCCTGATACCGCAACACAGGAAGCGGTCCCCCCCCTACCCCAGCCGCCCACCGCGTAGCCTTCCATGGGCTAAAACGTGGGTAGAAAGCAAAACGGGCCGAGAAGGCCCGTGTTTCCTAGCTATCTGGCGGAGAGAGCGGGATTCGAACCCGCGGAGGGCTGTTAACCCTCACACGCTTTCCAGGCGTGCGACTTAAACCGCTCATCCATCTCTCCGGAGCGACGGATTGTAGCCATGCGCCGGAACAAAAAAGGCGCCTCTCGCGAGGCGCCTTCTTCATCACGGACGCGCTGGCGTCATCAGTTCAGCGGGACCTTCTTGCCGTCCTTGTAGACGTACAGGGTCATCGCCGGGTTCTTCAGTTCACCATCGCTCTCGAAGGCCACCTTCGCGGTCACGCCGGTGTAGTTGGTTTCGAACAGCTTCGGGCCGTAGACCTTGGGGTCGGCCGAGTTGGCGCGCTTCATGGCGTCGACCAGCACGAACACCGCGTCGTAGACGTAGGGCGAGTAGACCTGGAACTGGCCGGGATACTTCGCGTCGTACTTGGCCTTCCAGGCGGTACCGC
Source organism: Methylibium sp. T29 (assembly GCF_000576205.1). NCBI lineage: Bacteria > Pseudomonadati > Pseudomonadota > Betaproteobacteria > Burkholderiales > Sphaerotilaceae > Methylibium > Methylibium sp. T29. The sequence continues at coordinate 4,118 of NZ_AZND01000096.1, forward strand.
CGGGCATCTTCTCGAGCGAGGAGCCGCCTTCGGCGCAGACCACGTTGCCCAGCGTCTTGGCCCCGGCCGACAGGTCGGCGAGCTTGGCGGTGCACACGCCGTCGCCGCCGAAGAACTTGACGTTCGACAGGCCGAGTTGCTCCATCTGGCGCAGCATCGGGCCGGCTTGCGGGTCCATGCCGCCGTAGAACACGCCATCCGGACCCTTCGACTTGATCGAGGTCAGGATCGCCATGAAATCGGTGGCCTTGTCGGTGGTGTACTGCTCATCGACGATCTGGATGCCCTTGGCCTGGGCAGTCTTCTTGAACACCTCGGCCACACCCTGCCCGTAGGCAGTGCGGTCATCGATGATCGCGACCTTCTTGAGCTTCAGGTTGTTGGCGGCGTGCAATGCCAGGCCGGCGCCGAGCGCGTTGTCGTTGGCCAAGATGCGGAAAGCGGTCTTGAAGCCCTGCTGCGTGTACTTGGGGTTCGTGGCCGACGGGGTGATCTCCGGAATGCCGCAGTCGTTGTAGATCTTCGAGGCGGGAATGGTGGTGCCGGAGTTCAGGTGACCGACCACACCGTTGACCTTGGCATCGCACAGCTTGGTGGCGGCGGCCGTGCCCTGCTTCGGGTCGGCAGCGTCGTCTTCCGCAACCAGTTCGAACTTGACCTTCTTGCCGCCGATCGTGATGTTCTGGGTGTTGAGTTCCTCGATCGCCATCCGGGCGCCGTTCTCGTTGTCCTTGCCGTAGTGGGCCTGGGCACCGGAGATGGGGGCGACGTGGCCGATCTTGATCACTTCCTGGGCCGAGACGGCGCCGGTCGCGAGCAGGGCCGTTGCAAGGGCGATGGCTTTGAGTTTGAGTTGCATGAAGAACCTCCGGGTTGGAAGAAAGATTGAAGAAAACGGGTCGTTCTCAACGGCCGAGACAATACTCCAAAACAGGCAGCACACCGCTCGGGAGACGCCCCGGGAAAACACCGTCGGCGCCGATGCTGGCGGTCTGCACCTGAAGCTGGAACAGTAGCAAGCCGCAGACCACCCGCTTTGCAGGCGCCGAGATCAGCCGCGCACCTCGTGCGGGCGGATCTCGTAGCCGCGGCTCTCGAAGTAGCGCCAGCGCTGGCGGCCTGCGCGCCGCTCCTCGTCGTCTTTGCCGACGATCTCGAACAAGCGTTCGAAGCTCTCGAAACCGGCTGGCACCTCGGGTCCCAGGTTCACCAGCACCTCGTGGTGAGGTGCGTCGGCGGCCCGGTCCAGCAGCCAGATCGGGGTCGGCGCCAGGCGCTCGGCCGGAGCCGCTCCTTCGCGCAGCCGGGCATGGGGCACGAAGGCCAGCGGATCGTAAGTCCACAGCATCACGTCGAGCTGGGCGAGCCGCTCGCTCGACGACGCCGTGACGGCTACCCGGGCGCCCCGCTGGTAGGCCTTCGTCAGCAGGCGGCAGGCGTGCGCCAGCGGATCGGCTGCACCGTGGTGGAAGTTGATCTCCGTCAAGCGGGTTCCCCGCGCGCAGGCGTCAACGGGTGCGCGACAGCACGAAGTGCGTGAGCAGCGGCACCGGCCGGCCGGTCGCTCCCTTGGCGGCGCCGGATTTCCAGGCCGTGCCGGCGATGTCGAGGTGCGCCCAGCGGTACTTGGCTGTGAACTTCTTGAGGAACATCGCCGCGGTGATGGCCCCGCCGGCGCGGCCACCGACATTGCCCATGTCGGCGAAGTTGCTGCGCAGCGCTTCCTCGTACTCGTCGTCGAGCGGCATGCGCCAAGCCGGGTCGAGGCCGGCGCTGCCGGCGTCGAGCAGCGCATCGGCGAGCGCATCGTCGGCGCTGAACAGGCCGCTGCGGTGATGACCGAGCGCAATGACGCAGGCGCCGGTCAGCGTGGCGATGTCGATCACCACGGCCGGCTTGAAGCGCTCGGCGTAGGTCAGCGCGTCACACAGGATCAGGCGCCCCTCGGCGTCGGTGTTGAGCACCTCGATCGTCTGGCCCGACATCGAGGTCACCACGTCGCCCGGCTTGATGGCGCGCCCGCTGGGCATGTTCTCGCAGCTCGGGATGAGGCCCACCACATTGACCTGCGGCTGAAGTTCCGCGACAGCGCGGAAGCTGCCGAGCACGCTGGCGGCGCCACCCATGTCGTACTTCATCTCGTCCATTTCGGCCGCCGGCTTGATGGAAATGCCGCCGGTGTCGAAGGTGATGCCTTTGCCCACCAGCACCACCGGTGCATCGCTCCGCGACGCGCCGTCATAGCGCAGCACGATGAACTTCGGGGGCTCGTCGGAGCCCTGCGCCACGGCGAGGAAGGAGCCCATGCCGAGCTTCTCGCAGGCCTTGCGGTCGAGCACGTCGACCTTGATCCGCGGCAGCTTGGCGAGCTTGCGCGCCTCGGCCGCCAGGAAGCTCGGCGTGCAGTGGTTGCCGGGCCGGTTGGCGCACTCGCGCGCCAGCGCCACGCCAAGGGCGATCGCCGCGCCGCGCGACAGTCCGGTCTGCGCCGCCTTGGCTTCCGCCTTGTCGACCAGCAGGGTGATCTTCTGCAGCGCCGGCGCGGGGCTCGCGCTCGGCTTGGTGTGGCGGTAGCTGTAGGTGGCGTCGGACGCTGCCGCCGCGGCGGCCTCGGCATGGGAGGCCTCGATGGCGCCGCTTGCGGCCACCGCCAGGTGCTTCACACCCAGCGGCTTGATCAGGCCCAAGCCCGCGGCCACGGCGGCCTTGAAGGCCTTGGGCCCGGCATCGCCGGCCACGGCGAACACCACGCGCGCCGCCTTCACGCCCAGCGGACGGTGCAGATAGAGCGTGCGACCGGCCTTGAAGGCCAGGTCGCCGGCCGCGATCGCATCGGACAGCACGCGATCCAGGGGATCGTCCAGGCCTTGCTGCTTCGGATCGCCGGCCACCACGATCAAGAGCGCATCGGCGCTGACCTTCGAAAGGCTGGAGGTCGACGTGGCGAGAATGCGAAAGTCCATAATGCGATCCGTTTGAAATCCAATTGATGTTATTCGATTCCACTCTGCGCCGAGACCTCGCCAGGAGCTTTGGCGCGACCCTGGTCGTGATCATGACCATCGTGATCACGATGTTCCTCATCCGCACGCTCGGCCAGGCGGCGGGTGGTTCGGTGGCCGCGCAGGATGTCGCGCTGCTGCTCGGCTACGTGGCCCTCGAGAACCTGCCCACCATCCTCAGCCTGTCGCTGTTCATCGCGGTGGTGACGACGCTCACGCGCATGTACCGCGACAGCGAGATGGTGATCTGGTTCGCCAGCGGTGTGGGCCTGCTGCGTTTCGTGCCGCCGGTGCTGCGGCTGACCGCACCGCTGCTGCTGCTGGTGGCGCTGCTGGCGCTGTTCGTCTGGCCCTGGGGCAACCGCCAGATCGCCGAGCTGAAAGACCGTTACCAGCGGCGCTCAGACGTGGCGCGCGTGGCGCCCGGGCAGTTCCAGAGCTCGGCCGACGGCAAGCGCACCTTCTTCATCGAGCGTGACACCGGCGAAGGCAACATCGCGCGCAACGTGTTCGTCCTGGAGCGCAAGCCCGACAGCGAGAGCGTGACCTCGGCCCGCACCGGGCGCATCGAGATGGACGGCGACCAGCGTTTCGTCGTGCTCGAAAGCGGCCAGCGCAACGATATCAACCTCGCCACCGGCGAGCGCAAGCTCGCCCAGTTCGACAGCTACCGCGTGCTGGCCGGCGAAGCCGTCAGCAGCGGCGCCGACAACCTGCCACCGAAGGCGCGCAGCACCTGGGATCTGCTCACGCAGCCGAGCAACCGGCACTTCGGCGAGCTCGCCTGGCGCATCGGCCTGGCCGTCGGTGGCATCAATCTCGTGTTGTTGGGCATCGGCCTGGCGGGCGGCAACCCGCGGCGTGCCGGCAGCTGGAACCTGCTGTTCGCGCTGCTCGCCTTCGTCGTCTATTTCAACCTGCTGAACCTCAGTCAGGCCTGGGTCGCCAGCGGCAAGCTCGAGATCGGCATCGTGCTGCTGCTCATCCACGGCGGCAGCTTCGTGCTGGCTGTTTCCTTGCTCTGGTGGCGCGAACGCGGCGCCTCGTTCGGACTGCGCCGCCGGCGCGCAAGCACCTAAGGCCTCGCCATGCGCACGGTCCGCCGTCTCCTGTATGCCGACGTCCTGGGCGCGGTGACCTTCGTCGCCGTGTCCTTCCTGTCGCTGTTCTTCTTCATCGACTTCGTGGAGGAGCTCGACGACATCGGCCGTGGCGCCTACCGCGTGCACCATGCGGCCCTGTACTGCCTGTTGGAGCTGCCGGGGCGCCTGTACGAACTGCTGCCGATCGCGGTATTGATCGGCACCATCTACGCGATGGCCAGGCTGGCGCAGTCTTCAGAGTTCACCATTCTGCGCACCGGCGGGCTGGGTCCGGGCCGGGCCCTGTCGCTGCTCGCCAAGATCGGACTGGCGTTCGCGGTGCTGACCTTCGTGGTCGGCGACTACGTCGGCCCCTATTTCGATGCCAAGGCGCAAACGCTCCGTTCCACGCTGCGCGGCTCGGCCTCCGGCGGCGGCAACAACAGCGCCTGGCTGAAGGACCGCCGCGCCGCCGCGCCGGGGGAGCTGCCCGCCGGAGAGCGCATCGATTCGATCAACATCGGCAACGTCGGGCCCGACGGTCTGCTCGACGACGTGCGCATCTACGAGTTCAGCGAGGATGGCCAGCTGCTGGCGCGTGTGGCCGCGGAGCATGCCGTGGTCGAAGACGGTGCCTGGCGCCTTAAAAAGGTGCGTCTCACGCGCTGGCATGCGGCGAGCGGCGACGGCCTGCCGGTCGACGAGCGGCGCGACGAGCTGCGTTGGCCGACCCGCTTGACGCCTTCGGTGGTCGGTGCGGCCGTCTCGCCGCTCAAGAGCATGTCGACCGTCGATCTCTACCGCTACATGAGCCATCTGTCCCAGAACGAGCAGGCCGCGCAGCGCCAGGAGATCCAGTTCTGGAAGAAGGCGCTGTACCCGCTGGCCTGCCTGGTGATGGTGGGCCTGGCCCTGCCGTTCGCCTACCTGCACGCGCGCGCCGGAGGCGTCAGCGTCAAGGTGTTCGGCGGCATCCTGCTGGGCATCAGCTTCGTGCTGCTGAACAACGTGTCGACCCACCTCGGGTTGCTGCGCGATTGGACGCCCTGGATCGCAGCCGCAGCACCCGGCGCTTTCTACCTGCTGCTGTCGATGGCGGCCTTCAGCTGGCTCGTGCGCTACCGGTGAGAGGGAACCGCATGCAGCAGCACGGCATCCTCCTGTTCGCCCACGGCGCCCGCGACCCCTTGTGGGCGCGGCCCTTCGAGGCGGTGGCGCGTCAGCTGCGGGAGCGCGCACCGGATACACCGGTCGCGCTGGCCTACCTGGAGTTCATGAGCCCGGACCTGCGCGGCGCGGCCCATGCCTTGGCGGCGCAGGGCTGCTCGGCCGTGAGCGTACTGCCGCTGTTCCTGGGCGCAGGAGGGCATGTGCGCAAGGACTTGCCGGCACTGCTGCACAGCGTGCGCGGCGAACTGCCGGCGGTGCGCTGGCAGCTCGCGCCCGCGATCGGAGAGATCGACTCGGTGGTCGCCGCGATGGCCGATGCCGCCTGGGCGCTGCTGCAACCGCAGGCCCGCTGAGAGCGTCACGCCGGTGGCACTGAGATAATTTCGTTTCACCCGCCTCGCGCAGCTGCGCGCACCGCCCGATGAACCTGCATCAGTTTCGTTTCGTCCAGGAAGCCGTGCGCCGCAATCTCAACCTGACCGAGACCGCGAAGGCCCTTCACACGTCCCAGCCCGGAATTTCCAAGGCCATCCTCGAGCTCGAGGGCGAGCTCGGCATCGACATCTTCGCGCGCCACGGCAAGCGGCTCAAGCGCATCACCGAGCCAGGCCAGCAGGTGCTCGCGGCCATCGAGATCATCATGCGCGAGGTCGGCAACCTCAAGCGCATCGGCGAGGAGTACAGCCAGCAGGATGCCGGCACCTTGTCGATCGCCACCACCCACACCCAGGCACGCTACGTGCTGCCTGGCCCGGTGGCTGCGCTGCGCAAGCGCCATCCCAAGGTGGCAATCAGCCTGCACCAGGGCACACCCGAGCAGGTGGCGCAGATGCTGATCGACGAGACCGCCGAGGTCGGGCTGGCGACCGAGTCGCTGAGCGACTTCGAGTCCCTGGTCACCCTGCCCTGCTACGACTGGCAGCACGTGGTGGTGCTGCCGCTGAACCATCCACTCGCGGCGCACGAACGGCTGACCCTGGAGCAACTGGCCCAGGAGCCGCTGATTTCCTACCACCCGTCCTTCACGGGCCGCACCCGCGTCGACCAGGCCTTCGCCACGCGCGGACTCAAGCCGAACGTCGTGCTGGAGGCGATCGACTCCGACGTCATCAAGACCTACGTCCGGCTCGGCCTGGGTGTGGGCATCGTGGCCGAGATGGCGGTGCGCGACGATCCCGCCTGTGCACCGGGCGGCGATCTCGTCACGCGTCCAGCCGGCCAGCTGTTCGGCAACAACGTCGCCCGACTCGCTTTCAAGCGCGGAGCCTACCTGCGCAACTTCGTCTACGGTTTTGCCGAGCTGCTGTCTGACCGGCTGACCCGCGATCTGATCACCCGCGCGTTGCAGGGCGACGCCGAAAGCTACGAACTGTGAAGCCAGCACCGATGAGCAGCGCCCACCTCCTGGCCCGCACGCCCGTGCCGCCCAGCCGCCTGCCGCGGGTGGGCACGACGATCTTCACCGTGATGTCCGCGCTGGCCCAGGAGCACGGCGCGGTCAACCTCGGCCAGGGCTTCCCGGACTTCGAGTGCGACCCGCGCCTGGTCGATGCCGTGACGCAGGCCATGCAGGCAGGCCACAACCAGTACCCGCCGATGGCCGGCGTGCCGGTGTTGCGCGAAGCAGTCGCCGCGAAGATCGCCGCGCTCTATGGTCACCGCTACGACCCCGGCAGCGAGATCACCATCACCGCTGGCGCGACCCAGGCCATCCTGACCGCGATCCTCGCGCTGGTGCATCCGGGCGACGAGGTGATCGTCCTCGAGCCCTGCTACGACAGCTATGCGCCGAACATCGAACTGGCCGGCGGCCGAGTACGGCGGGTGCCGCTGACGCCGGGCCGCTTCCGGCCGGACTTCGACCGTATCGCCGCGGCGCTCGGGCCGCGCACCCGCGCAATCCTCGTCAACACGCCGCACAACCCGAGCGCCACGGTGTGGACCGCCGGCGAGATGCAGCGCCTGGCCGATCTGCTGCGGCCCACCGACGTGATCGTCATCGCCGACGAGGTCTACGAGCACATGGTGTTCGACGGCCAGGCCCACCAGAGCGTGGCTCGCCATGCGGAGCTCGCCGCGCGCTCCGTCATCGTGTCGAGCTTCGGAAAGACCTTTCATGTGACCGGCTGGAAGGTGGGCTACGCCGCGGCCCCGGCCGAACTGATGGCGGAGTTCCGCAAGGTGCATCAATTCAATGTGTTCACCGTCAACACGCCGGTGCAGCACGCGCTGGCCGCCTACCTGGGCGACCCTCGCCCCTACCTGGACCTGCCGGATTTTTATGCCCGCAAGCGCGACCGCTTCCGCGCCGGGCTCGCGGACACCGGCCTCGACCTGCTGCCCAGCGAAGGCAGCTACTTCCAGTGCGTGGGTTATGGCGGCCTGGCCGCGCATCGGGCGCGCAGTGAAGCCGAGTTCTGCCGCTGGTTGACCACCGAGGCCGGCGTCGCGGCGATTCCGCTGTCGGCGTTCTACGACGCCGGATTCGAACAGCGGGTCGTGCGCTTCTGCTTTGCCAAGCGCGAAGGCACGCTGGATGCCGCGTTGCAGCGGCTGCGCACGGCGCTGTCCGCGCGATCTCCCGGCTGAGGCGCCCGCAGGCGCGCAACTCAGCCGCGCGAACCGCCGTCCTGGCCTGTGCCGCCTTCGGCCGGCTTGGGCTCGAGGTCCTCGAGCGACAGATCGACCGCCAGCGGCTTCTGCACCTCCGGCTGGGCCTCGAGCGAGGTCGTCGCCAGCAGACGCTCGAAGACCGCGCTGGCCGGCGCATCGTCCGTGGGTTCGCCTGCGCCGATCGGCAGGAGCAGGTCGACGGCCCCGCCGGCCTCGAGCTCCGATCGATCGCGCGCGACCGAATACAGCAGCATCAGCTCGCGATAGGCCGGCAGGTCGAAGCTGTCGCTGCCCTCGGGATCGGCATTGCCATCGTCGGGGCGCAGCAGGCTGACCTGCAACACGTCCATCGCTCGCGACGGCGTCGACCACAGCGCCTGGAGCTGCTCGATGACGGCCGGGTAGTCTTCCAGCGTGCGTCCGCCCAGAAGGTCGGTCTCCCAGGCCGGGGCGTAGGCATTGAAGCGGCTGTTGAAGCGCTCGCGCAGCCGTTCGTAGTCGCTACGGTCACCGCGGCGCTTGTAGATTTCCAGCAGCTTCAGATAGGGCAGCGGACTGGTACCTGACGTGCTTCGCAGATGCCCCATCAGCAGATCGATCGCCGCAGCGTCCTGACCCAGGACGATGAAGAACTCGGCCTGTTGCTCGAGGTCGATCAGCTCCTCGACCGAAACCTCGCGCTTCTGCGCAGCGCTGAGCGGCCGCACCGCATTCAGCGGAGCAGGCTCCGACAGCGCGCCGGTCACCGACATGCTGCCGGCCCGCGTCGCGGCCAGCGTGTCGTCGAAACCGTCAATCTCGTTGGCTTGCTGACCCAGGCCTTGAGCGTCGGCACCGGCGCGAAGGCGGCCGCCTCTGCCGTTGCGGCCGGCGCTCCCACGCCACCGCTCCGCGGCGCTTCCGCCGGCGTGGCCGCCTGCACCAGCCAGGCGTGCGACTGGCGCTCCTGGTTGCGTTGCCGCCAGAGCCAGATCACCACGCCGAGCAGAACCGCGAGGGCCGCCGCCAGACCGTAGACCAATGGGTTGCTGTAGCGATCGCTTTCAGCGCGCTGCAACCGCGCCTGCAGGCCGGCAATGGCCTGCTGGGTGGTTGCGGTCTCGAGGCGCAGCTTGTTCATCGCCGCCTCGAGTTCCTCGACTCTGACCCGGGCGGCCTCGGCCAGGGCTGCCGCACTGGCGGCGCTGGCCGCCTG
>NZ_AZND01000097.1:0-12797 GCF_000576205.1 Methylibium sp. T29
CGGCGAGGAGTCGCTTCCCGCGGCACCGGCCCAGCAGGTCGCGCTGCGCTGATCGCCCGCCTGCGTTCCGGCACGTCGTTGCCGGAGCGGCCGGCAGGGCTCCGGTAAACTGCCGCGGCAGCGCAACCGGCGATACGGCCCCCGAGGCCCGAGGTGGATCTCCACCAGGAAGCGCTGCCGGAAGTTCTGCCTGCTGCAGACCCGTTCCGCCGCGCGCCTGGGCAGCCCCCGGCTGCATCCGCCTCGCGGGTGCGCTGTACTGGGGTCTTCCTGATCGATGAGAACCGCCACCATGTTCGACCGCCAGCAATCCACCGTCGCGAACGTCGACGCCGAGCTTTGGGCCGCCATCCAGGCAGAGAACCGCCGCCAGGAAGAACACATCGAGCTCATCGCGTCCGAGAACTACGCCAGCCCGGCCGTGATGGCGGCGCAGGGCACCCAGCTGACCAACAAGTACGCCGAAGGCTACCCCGGCAAGCGCTACTACGGCGGCTGCGAGAACGTCGACGTGGTGGAGCAACTGGCGATCGACCGGCTCAAGCAGCTGTACGGTGCGGCCTTCGCCAACGTGCAGCCCAACTCAGGCTCACAGGCCAACCAGGGCGCGTTCTTCGCGCTGCTGCAGCCTGGCGACACCATCATGGGCATGAGCCTCGCCGAGGGCGGCCACCTGACGCACGGCATGGCGCTCAACATGAGCGGCAAGTGGTTCAAGGTGGTCAGCTACGGCCTCGACGCCAAGGAAGAGATCGACTACGACGCGATGGAACGGCTGGCCCACGAGCACAAGCCCAAGCTCATCATCGCCGGGGCGTCGGCCTATGCGCTGCGCATCGACTTCGAGCGCTTCGCCAAGGTGGCCAAGGCCGTGGGGGCCTACTTCATGGTCGACATGGCGCACTACGCCGGCCTGATCGCCGCGGGCGTCTACCCGAACCCGGTGCCGTTCGCCGACGTGGTGACCTCCACCACGCACAAGAGCCTGCGCGGGCCGCGCGGCGGGATCATCCTGGCGAACAACGAGGACATCGCGAAGAAGATCAACAGCGCGATCTTCCCCGGCCTGCAGGGTGGCCCGCTGATGCACGTGATCGCGGCCAAGGCGGTGGCGTTCAAGGAGGCGCTGCAGCCCGAGTTCAAGGCCTACCAGCAACAGGTGGTGAAGAACGCCGACGCCCTGGCGCGCACGCTGACCGAGCGCGGCCTGCGCATCGTGTCGGGCCGCACCGAGAGCCACGTGATGCTGGTCGACCTGCGTCCCAAGGGCCTGACCGGCAAGGAAGCGGAGGCCATCCTCGGCCAGGCGCACATGACCTGCAACAAGAACGGCATCCCGAACGATCCGCAGAAGCCGATGGTCACCAGCGGCATCCGCCTGGGCAGCCCGGCGATGACGACGCGCGGTTTCGGAGTGGAACAGGCGGTCCGGACCGCGCACCTGATCGCCGACGTGCTCGACCGACCGCACGACGAGAGCAACCTGGCCGACGTGCGCGCCAAGGTGGCGCTGCTGACGCGCGAGTTCCCGGTCTACCGTTGAGCCTGCCGGCGCCTCGCGGACTCCCTCCTCGCCTTCCGGCCTGAGCTGAGTGCGCTGCCCCTTCTGCGGCCACGAGGACACCCAGGTCGCCGAGACCCGGGAGTCCGACGAAGGCGACGTGATCCGTCGCCGGCGTCGCTGCCCGTCCTGTGACAAGCGCTTCACGACCTACGAGCGCGCCGAGCTGGCAATGCCGGCGATCGTGAAGAAGGATGGCAGCCGCAGCGAATTCGATCGCAGCAAGATCCGCGCGTCGATGATGCTGGCGCTGCGCAAGCGGCCTGTGAGCATCGACCAGGTCGAGGCCGCCCTCGGGCGCATCGAGGAGAAGATGCTCGCCACCGCCGCCAACGAGGTGCCGTCCGCGAAGATCGGCGAGATGGTGATGCGCGAGCTGAAGAAGCTCGACAAGGTGGCTTACGTGCGCTTCGCGTCGGTGTACCGGAGCTTCGAGGGCGTCGACGAATTCAGCCGCCTCATCAAGGACATTTGAACCCCCGAGCCTGTCACAGCCTCTGAGGCAGCGGCGGCAGCGCTTCCCTCCCCGCTTCCCCCGACGGGGCGACGCGCCACCCAGGCTGCAAGCCTAGATTCGCCTGCATCGTCACCACGATGTCCAGGAGAGGCCATGCGAACGCCGCAACGGGGATTCACCTTCATCGAGACGGGCGCCACGCTCGCCATCCTGGCGATCGCTGCAACCCTCGCGATCCCTGGCTTCCAGGATCTGCTGCAGCGAAGGCACACGGAAGGCGTGGCCACCGAGCTCGCCACCGACCTGCAGTTCCTGCGCTCCGAAGCGGTCGCCCGCAATCAGACGCTGCGCGCCAGCTTCTCCGCGTTGCCCGGCGGTGGCAGCTGCTACCTGCTGCACTCGGGTGCCGCGGCGGCCTGCCGTTGCCAGCCCGACGGCAGTCCGTCCTGCAGCGGCGACGCGCAGCAGATCAAGGCGGTGCCCCTGCCGGCCGGTAGCCGCGTCAGCGTGCAGGCCAACGTGGGCTCCATCGTCTACGACCCGCGGCACGGCACCAGCACGCCGGCCGCGACGATCCGCGTCACGGGTCTGGACGGCCGCGCGGTGCACCACGTGGTGAACATCATGGGCCGAGTTCGCTCGTGCTCCCCTCGTGCCGAGTTCGGCGGCTACCGCGCCTGCTGAGCCATGGCGCCCCGCCCGGGCATGACCGCCGCACGCGGTCTGAGCCTCGTCGAACTGGTGATCGTGCTGCTTGTCGTCGGCATCCTCGCGGTGATCGCCTATCCCAGCTTCATGGCGCAGTTGCTCAAGACCCGCCGCATCGAGGCCATCGCCGCGCTGGCCCAGGTACAGCAGGCTCAGGAACGCTGGCGCGCGAATCACACGACGTACGCCGACACCCTCGCGGCGCTCGGTCTGTCGTCGCCCGCGTCCGGCCGCTACCTGATCACGATCGACCACGGCGCGGTCGACGGCTACACGGCCACGGCCCGTGCCGTCGGTGCGCAAGCGGTCGACACGGCCTGCACCAGCCTGAGTCTCACGCTGGGCGGCGGCACCACCCGCCACGCATCGACCGGCTCCGCGCTCGCAAGCGTCTGCTGGAACCGGTGAGCCCGCATGGCCGACGCACGGATGTCCCGGCGGAGAAATCTCGCGTCCCAGCGCGGCCTGTCGCTGGTCGAACTGCTCGTCGGCTTCGCGGTCGCGCTCTTCGTTGTCATCGGCAGCATCGCCCTGCTCGTCGACCAGTTGCGCGACAGCCGCCGCCTGTTGCTCGAGGCGCGCGTTCACCAGGATCTGCGGGCCGCGGCTGATCTGATCACGCGCGATCTGCGCCGTGCCGGCTACTGGCAGCACGCGCCAGCCGGCGGGGCCAACCCGTACGAGGAAGTCACGACGGCCGGTCCCGAGACCGCGGCGGTCGTGCGCTACAGCTTTTCTCGCGACGCTCTCGAGAACGACAGCGTCGATGCCGCGGAGGCCACCGGCTTCCGACTCGGCGGAGACACGTTGCAGACGCTGAACGGAGGAAGCTGGCAGGCGATGACCGACCCCGGCACCGTGCGCATCACGCATTTTCGATCAGCCCGCGGGTCAGCGTCGTCCCGCTCGGCCAGTTCTGCATGCCGGCCTGCGCGGTCGGCACGGCGGGCTGCCCCGTGCTGTCGCTGCGCAGCTACGTGATCGAGTTGCGCGGGCGCTCCGCGACCGACGCCGCCGTGCAGCGCGAGATCCGGCAGACCGTGCGCGTTCGCAACGATGCGCTGCCGATCGGGTCCTGTCCCGCCCCGACCACATGAAGACCGGCCGCACACCCCAGCAAGGCGCCGCCGCGCTGGCCGTCGTGATGATCCTGTTGCTGGCGATGACCATCCTGGCCGCCTTTGCGAACCGCAGCCTGCTCTTCGAGCAGCGGAGTTCGGCCAATCAATACCGTTCCACGATCGCTGCCGAGACCGCCGAGGCCGGTCTCGAGTGGGCGCAAGCCCTGCTGAACGACGGTCGCCGCGTCGATGCGCACTGCCTCCCGGCCGCGGACCAGCCCACCTCGTTCCGTGAACGCTATGTCCCGAAGTCCTCACCCGATGCCGCCATCGCGCCCGTCACCACCGTTCGTCCCGGATGCAGCCTGGGCGCGACCGGTCTGACCTGCCATTGCCCGGACGCCGGCGGCTCGGCCGAGTGGACCCGCAACGACCCCAGCTTCACCGTCGAGTTCGCAGCCATCATCGGCGATCCGGAGGCCATCCGAATCACCGCCCGCGGCTGCTCGAGCCGCGGCTCGCAGTGCGTGCCGGGCAGCGACGCCGCACGTGCCGACGCCTCGGCGGCGACGCAGGCCATCTTCAAGCTCCGCCCTACCCTGCGGACAATGCCGGCCGCCGCGCTCACCACCGGGGGCCTTGTGGCCCTCGACGGTTGGCAATTGCTCAACGCCGATTACGCCACGCAAGGCCTGCTGATCGATGCGGGTGGCGCCATCACGCTCGGCGGCACGCCGCCGCTCCTGAGCACGTTGCCGGGCAGCCCGGTCGAGAACGCGCTGATCGAACGCGACGAGGCCTTGGCGCGGCTTGCATCAGCCGATGCGTCGGGCGCGGCCTTCTTTTCCGCGCTGTTCGGCAGCACGCCTGCGCAGTTCGCCGCGGCTCCTGCGACCCGGCGCATCGCCGGGTGCTCGGCCATCTCCTGCGGCACCGCCCTGCGAACGGCCTACGCAGAGGGCGACACGAGCTTCTTCGTCGATGGCGATCTGCAACTCGACGCCGCCGGCTGGCCCGGCGCTGCGGTCGGCAGCGCGGACCGGCCGCTGCTCCTGGTGGTCGGCGGGGCGCTGCGCTTCAATGGCGGTTTCCCCGCCCACGGTCTGATCTACGCAGCCGAAAGCAGCTTCGACCCCGGTGGTGCCATCGATCTGCAAGGGGCGCTCGTGGCACGAGGCAACCTCGCAGGCAGCAGCAACGGCCGTATCACCTACAACTCGCCGGTGCTGCGGCAGCTGCGGTCCGCAGCCGGACCGTGGGTGCGCGTGCCCGGCAGCTGGCGTGACGGTCGGTGTGCCGACGGCGATCCCGCCCGGCCCTGCGACTTGCTGCCCTGAAGCGCAATGCACACACTCGGAGCACGACATCAAGCCGCCGGCTTCACCCTGGTCGAGGTGCTGATCGCCGTCGTCGTTGTGTCGATCGGTGCGCTCGCCCTCGGCAGCCTGCAGGTCGCACTGTCTCGCCATGCGGATGCCGCCCGCCAGCGCACCGAAGCCACCCAGCTCGCCATCTCCAGGCTGGAGGAGTTGCGCAGCTTCGAGCAGGTGCTCACCGAAGCCGGCAAGCAGGCCTATGCCGATCTCCTCAGCGGCAGCGACCAACCCCTCATCGACAGCAACACGCGCTTCGAGCGCCAATGGCAAATACAAGGCACGGCCGACGATCCCTATCGCCGCGTCGACGTGCAAGTCACATGGGCCGACCGCAGCGGCGACACGCGCCAGACCTTCGTCAGGCTGGGCTCGCTGATCGCACGCGCGGAACCTGCCGACGGCGGCAGCCTGGGCCTGCCCCGGGTCGACGTCGCCGCACTGCTGCGTCCGAAGGCCGGGCGCTCGACATCCCGATCGAGGCCGAGCGACTGACCGGCGCGAACCGCGGCCGCAGCGTTCTGCGCTGGCAGGGTGCCAGCGGCGGCTTCCTGGTGTTCGACGACAGCTCCGGCGCGGTGATCGCGCAATGCACGACGGCGCCGGACGACCACACCGACATCGCGGCCACCTGTACCCCACTGCAGGCACTGCTGCTGCGCGGCGATCTATCGGGCTCCTGGGCCGCCGCCGTGACCGGCCTCTCTTTCAGCGCCACGCAGCATCTGCTGGCGGTGCCCGACTGTCATGTGGCCGACGCCGTCAGCCACAACGACGGTCGGCCCATCGCCGGCGTGCGCTCCTATGCCTGCCTGATGCGTGCGGGCGATCACGACACCGATCCGGGCACGCCACGCGCCTGGTCGGGACAGTCCCGCATCGCGCCCGAGCCCGCCGGCACGCAGCTCGTGTGCCGCTACACCACTGCGCCCTCGACGACGCGCAACGAGGAGCATCCGGCCCTCTACAGTCTCGTGACTCGATCGCTTCACCACCAGAACTTCCTGCTGCTGGACACCGGGGCCTGCCCGGCCGGGACCGCGCCGCACCAGCCGTGAAGCCGAACGCGAGTGACGCCGGCTCTGCGTCACCCTGCCGGCCTCGCGTATCGTCGAGGGCGTGAAGCTCACTCCCTCCGAATCCTGGGCGCTCGCGCTGCGCAACGCCAACGAAGCCATCGGCCTGTCCGATCCCAACCCCCGGGTCGGCTGCGTCATCACCGCCCCCGACGGTCGCCTGCTGGCCAGCGGACACACGCAGCGCGCCGGCTCGGCGCACGCCGAGGTGTCGGCACTGCGTGCGGCGCAGGCCGCGGGCCACACGGTGCGCGGCGGCACCGCCTGGGTCACGCTCGAGCCCTGCTCGCACCACGGCCGCACCCCGCCCTGCTGCGATGCGCTGGTCGAGGCCGGCGTGGCCCACGTGATGGTGGCGCTGCAGGACCCGAATCCGCTGGTCGCCGGTCACGGCATCGGCCGGCTGCGGGCGGCCGGCATCGACGTGACGGTGCTGGCGCCCGGCGACCCGGTTGCAATCGCCGCGCGCGAGCTGAATATCGGCTTCCTCTCCCGCATGCTGCGCCAGCGGCCGTGGGTGCGCCTGAAGATCGCCGCGTCGCTCGACGGACGCACGGCGCTCGACAACGGCCTGAGCCAGTGGATCACCGGCGATGCCGCCCGCACCGACGGCCACGCCTACCGCAAGCGGGCCGGGGCGGTGCTCACCGGCATCGGCACCGTGATCGACGACGACCCGCGGCTCGACGTGCGGCTCGTCGACACCGTGCTGCAGCCGTGCCGGGTCGTCGTCGACTCCAAGCTCGACATCGCGCTCGACGCCCGCATCCTCGCGCCACCGGGCGAGCGGCTGGTCTACACGGCCAGCGCACTGGCCCGCCATGCGGCGCCGAAGGTCCGTGAACTGGCCGAACAGGGCGTGTCGGTGCTGGCCTGTGCCAACGCCGACGGCAAGGTCGATCTGGGCGCGATGCTCGACGACCTGGCGCGGCGCGAGATCAACGAACTGCATGTCGAGGCGGGCAGCAAGCTCAGCGGCTCCTTCGTGCGGGCGGGCCTGGTCGACGAGTTCCTCGTCTACCTGGCGCCGCTGATGCTCGGTGCGGGTCGCGAGATGGCGCGCTTCGGTCCGCTCACTGCACTGACCGAGGGCCTGGCGCTCGAGTTCGTCAGTGTCGAGCGCGTCGGGGCTGATCTGCGCCTGATCGCCCGGCCGCCGGGCCGTGCCGATTTCTGAGCGTCGGCCCGAAGCTGCGCTTGCCCCCGCCGCAGCGGCAGGGCTGCGACGCTGAGACAATCGGAGCCATGTTCACCGGCATCATCAGCGGCCTGGGCCGCCTCAGCAAGGTCGCGCCGCTCGGCGCCGACCCGTCCCACGGCAAGCGCCTCACCATCGCCACGCCGCCGGGCTACCTGGCCGACGTGCAGTTGGGCGACAGCATCGCGCTCAACGGCGCCTGCATGACCGTCACGGCCTTCGACGCGGAGGCGGACTGGTTCACGGTCGACATCTCGGCGGAAAGCCTGGACAAGACGGCCGGCCTCGCCGACCCCGGACCGCTCAACCTCGAGAAGGCTCTGCGCGCCAGCGACCGGCTCGGCGGACACCTGGTATCAGGCCACGTCGACGGCGTCGGCACGGTGACGAAGTTCGCGCCGGTCGGCGAATCCTGGGAGCTTTGCATCGCTGCGCCGCAGGCGCTGGGCCGCTACCTCGCCTACAAGGGCTCGATCACCGTCAACGGCGTGAGCCTCACGGTCAACCGCGTCACCGACCACGCCGAGACCACCGAACTCGGCATCAACCTGATCCCGCACACGCTGGAACACACGACGCTCGGCACGCTGAGCGTCGGCGCCCGCGTCAACCTCGAGATCGACCTGATCGCGCGCTACGTCGAGCGCATGCTCGGCAGTCGCTGACGCCGCCGCGCGCCGGCAAGTCCCCCGCGCCGAGGCGACGCGCTCCCGCCCGCGCCGCTCCGACCCGCCACCTACAATCCCGCCATGGCCCTTTCCCCTGTTCCCGAGCTGATCGCCGAGCTCGCCGCCGGCCGCATGGTCATCCTGGTCGACGAGGAAGATCGCGAGAACGAGGGCGACCTCGTGATGGCCGCCGAGCACGTCACGCCCGAAGCCATCAACTTCATGGCGCGCTACGGCCGCGGCCTGATCTGCCTCACGCTCACCCGCGAGCGCTGCGAACGGCTGCAACTGCCGCCGATGGCCGCGCGCAACGGCACACAGCACGGCACCGCCTTCACCGTCTCGATCGAGGCCGCCAGCGGCGTGACCACCGGCATCTCCGCGGCCGACCGCGCACGCACCGTGCAGGCCGCGGTGGCGCGCGACGCGAAGGCAAGCGACCTGGTCCAGCCCGGCCACATCTTCCCGCTGCAGGCGCAGGACGGCGGCGTGCTGATGCGCGCCGGGCACACCGAGGCCGGCTGCGACCTCACGCTGATGGCCGGCCTGACGCCTGCGTCGGTGATCTGCGAGATCATGAAGGACGACGGCACGATGGCCCGGCTGCCCGACCTGGTGCTGTTCGCCAGGGAACACGGGCTCAAGATCGGCAGCATCGCCGACCTGATCGAATACCGCAGCCGCAACGAATCGCTCATCACGCGCGTCGCCCGGCGCGTGCTGGTCACGCCGCAGGGCCCGTTCGATTGCCAGGCCTTCCGCGACCGCTCGGGCGCCGTGCACTTGGCGCTGAGCGTGGGGCAATGGGGTGCCGACGACGAGGTGCTGGTGCGAGTGCACGAGCCGCTGTCGGTGCTGGACCTGCTCGACGCCGGCCGCTGCGGCCATTCGTGGCCGCTGCCACGGGCACTGGCCGCGCTGCGGGCGGCCGAACGTGGCGTGGCGGTCCTGCTGAACTGCGGCGAGGCGGGCAACGGCCTGCTGCAGCAGCTGACCGTGGGCCCCGACGCGCCGCCGACCCCGCGCGGCCAGATGGACCTGCGCACCTACGGCGTGGGCGCGCAGATCCTGCGCGAACTCGGCATCGTCCGCATGAAGCTGCTCGGCAGCCCGCGCCGCATGCCCAGCATGGTGGGCTACGGACTCGAGGTCACCGGCTTCGTCGCCGCCGAATGACACCGCGGCACGCCCTTCCACTTCGAGGTTTCGATGCAAGACGCTGACACCCAGACCACGATCTTCGGCAACACCGTCGCCGAACTCGTCGGCGAGAACCTGCGCATCGGCATCGTGCAGGCGCGCTTCAATGCCGCGCTCACCGACCGCCTGGCCCAGGCCTGCCTGGTCGAGCTGGAGCTGCTGGGCGTGTCGGCCAAGCACATCGAGCACGTGTCGGTACCCGGCGCGCTCGAGATCCCGATCGCACTGCAGGCGATGGCGCGGCGCAAGGACTTCGATGCGCTGATCGCGCTCGGCTGCATCATCCGCGGCGAGACCTACCACTTCGAGCTCGTCAGCAACGAGAGCGGCGCCGGCGTGACGCGCGTTTCGCTCGATCACGCGACCCCGATCGCCAACGCCATCCTCACCGTCGAGAACGAGGACCAGGCCTGGGCCCGCGTCGACGACAAGGGCCGCGATGCCGCGCGCGTCGCCGTCGAGATGGTCAATCTGATGGAAGAGCTTTCGTGACCCTCAAGACACCGACGGCAGCGTGCCGTCGCCCGCTCCGGCGTCGACCGCCGCCCGCCCTGGCGGCCGCAAGCCGGCGCAGAAGTCCTCGCGTCGGCGTTCGCGCGAGTTCGCGCTGCAGGGCCTGTACCAATGGCTGGTGTCGGGCAGCGAAGCCGTCGTGATCGAGGCCCACATGCGCGAGCTCGACGGCTTCAAGCAGGCCGACGCGGCGCACTTCGACGCCCTGCTGCACGGCTGCGTGGCCGAAGCCGCCGCCCTCGACGCAGTGCTGGCTCGCCACGTGGACCGCAAGACCACCGAGCTGTCGCCGATCGAGCACGGCGTGCTGATGATCGGCGCCTACGAGCTCAAGCACTGCATCGACATCCCCTACCGCGTCGCGATCAACGAGGCGGTGGAACTCGCCAAGAGCTTCGGCGGCACCGATGGCCACAAGTACGTCAACGGCGTGCTCGACAAGGCCGCCGCCGACCTGCGCCCGCTCGAAGTGCAGGCGCGGCGCGCGGCCCCGCCGCGCGACTGAGCTGCGGCGCCCGCCGCCGGCCCCTGCCCTCTCGTTCCGCTGCCGACACGGATGAAGCTCGCCCGGCGCCTCGACCGCATCGAGCCGTTCTACGTGATGGAGTGCGCCAAGGCAGCGGCGCGCATCGCTGCCAGCCCGGCCTGCGACCCGGCACGCGGCGGCGAGCCGATGATCTACCTGAACATCGGTGAACCCGACTTCACCGCGCCGGCGCCGGTGCTCGAGGCGGCGCAGCGCTGCCTCGCCGAGGGCCGCACGCAGTACACCCCGGCCACCGGGCTGCCTGCGCTGCGCGAGGCGCTGTCGCGCTGGTATGCGCAGCGCTTCGCGCTCGACATCGACCCGCAGCGCATCGTCATCACGGCCGGCGCGTCGGCCGCGCTGCAGCTCGCCTGCCTGGCGCTTTTCGAGTCCGGCGACGAGGTGCTGATGCCGGATCCGAGCTACCCCTGCAATCGCCATTTCGTCGCGGCGGCCGACGCCACGCCGGTGCTGCTGCCCTGTGGCCCGGCGCAGCGCTATCAGCTCGACGCCGCCGGGGTGGAGCGGGCCTGGAACGCGCGCACCCGCGGCGTGCTGCTGGCGTCGCCGTCCAACCCCACCGGCACCTCGATCGCCGCCGACGAGATGCAGCGCATCGCACAGGCGGTGCGCGCACGCGGCGGCGTCACGCTGGTCGACGAGATCTACCTGGGCCTGAGCTACGACGCCGCCTACGGCCGCTCCGCGCTCGCCCACGGCGACGACGTGGTGTCGATCAACAGCTTCTCCAAATACTTCAGCATGACCGGCTGGCGGCTGGGCTGGCTGGTGCTGCCGCCCGCGCTGGTGGCGCCGGTCGAGAAGCTGGCGCAGAACCTGTTCATCTGCCCGTCCAGCGTCGCGCAGCACGCGGCGCTGGCCTGCTTCGAGCCCGCATCGATCGCCGAGTACGAACGCCGCCGTGCCGCCTTCCGGGCCCGGCGCGACTACATCGTGCCCGCGCTCGCGTCGCTCGGCCTGCCGGTGCCGGTGCTGCCCGACGGCGCCTTCTATGCCTGGGCCGACTGCTCGACCCACGCCGGCAGCAGCTGGGACCTGGCGTTCGCGCTCATGGATTCGGCCCATGTCGCGCTGACGCCGGGGCGCGATTTCGGCCGGCACGGCACCGAACACCATCTGCGACTGTCCTTCGCCAGCGGCCTGCCGCAGCTCGAACAGGCCGTCGCGCGCCTGCGGCGCGTGCTGGCATGAGGGGCGCAGCGTGAGTTGCGTCACACACTCGGCCCGGCACGTGACACGCGGTTACCACGCCGTCCTGTGCCCCGTGCCTGCCTTGGTTGAGGGGCTCCATGGCATCGTCTAAGCTCCGCGTCGTGGAAAGCGCTTCAACTCTCACGCCGCCCCCCGGCACGCTGCAGGAGGCGATCGACAACGCCGAGATCGAAGACACCGTGCTGATGGCGGAGCTGCCGTCCGAGGACGGCGCGAGCCGCGGGCCGCTACCCACCATCGGCCAGATCGGCCGCTACGCGCTGAAGTACCGCATCGGCGACGGGGGCCTCGGCACCGTGTACGCCGCCGACGACCCGCTGCTGTCGCGCCGCGTCGCGATCAAGACACTCAACCTGATGCCAGCCGGCGCGCGCACCCCGCTCGAGACCGACGCGCGCGAGCCCTTCAACGCGATCTTCCTGCACGAAGCGCGCGCCGCCGCCCACCTGAGCCACCCGCACATCGTGACGGTGTTCGACGCGGGCCTGAGCCCGCAGGGCGCCTACATCGCGATGGAGCTGCTGAAGGGCAAGGACCTGCGCGCACTGTTGAGCGACGGCTGGCGGCCGACAGTGGGCCAGGCGGTGCTGATCATCCGCCGCGTCGCCGACGCGCTGGCCTATGCGCACAGCAAGGGCATCGTCCACCGCGACATCAAGCCGGCCAACATCTTCATGGTCGGCCGCACCCAGCCCAAGGTGCTGGACTTCGGCATCGCCAGCGTCGCGCACGCGCGCGACAGCGGCGGTGCGGTCGGCGGCTCGCCGCACTACATGGCCCCAGAGCAGGTGCGCAACGAGCCGACCGACCGGCGCACCGACGTGTTCTCTCTCGGCGTCGTGCTCTACGAGTTGCTGACCGGGCACCGCGCGTTCGAGGGCGACTCGCTGGCCGCCATCACCGGCGCGGTATGCAGCTTCACGCCACCGATGGCCGACGAGGTGAGCACCGCCGTGCCGCCGGCACTGGCCTCGATCGCCGCGCGGGCCATGGCCAAGCGCCCGGAGGACCGGCCGCGTTCGGCCCGGGCGCTGTCGCGCGACCTGCACGAATGGCTGCAAGCCCACCCCGAAGCGCTGCAATCCGGTGAGGACGACGCGCCGACGGCCGAGCGCCGCTGGCCCCAGTGGGCCTTCGGCAGCCTGGCCCTGGTCGGCGCGGGCCTGATCGGCTTCGGGATCTGGCACGGCCTCGCGTCGGCGCCGGCCGGGCAGAGCCTGGCC